>JBAPYE010000334.1:0-3891 GCA_049284575.1 Desulfobacterales bacterium | reverse complement strand
TTACGCGGGTGCGGCCGGAATGGGTCTTGGCGGGAGGTGTTTTTTTTGCCGCCAACTACTGCCTGCGGGCCCTGCGCCTGACCACACTTTCCCCCGATCCTCTCCGCATCTGGCCCGAGGCCGTCCGAACGGCCTGCCTGCACGGCATGGCATCGTTTCTTTTCCCTTTAAGGGCCGGAGACTTGACCCTGCCGGTGCTTTTGAAATCCGCAAACGCCACCCCCCTGGCGGTGGGGACCCGCATGCTGATCAAGGCGCGCCTGCTGGACGTCGCGGCCATGGGGTTCTGGATGGCGGCGGCGGCGCTGGTTCTGCCGGCCGCCATCCCCTTTTATTTCCGATGCGGCTGGCTGGCTCTGGCGCTGCCCATGGCGGGGGCGCCCTGGATTTTGAAAGGTCTGGGGCGCCTCGGCAACCGTTTCACCAGCGGCTGGTTGGGGCGCATGGCCGGCGCGGCTGCCCAGGCGGATTTCAGCCCCCGGCTGATCCTGCAAAGCCTGGCCATCTGGCTGACCATCGGCGGGTTTCTGTTCTGCGCCACGCGAGCCGTCGGGCTGGATCTGAAGATCGGCGAGGCCTGGTTTCTGATCTCGATCCAGCTGCCGCTTCAGATCCTGCCGGTCCAGGGCATCGCCCAGGCGGGCAATCACGAGGGCGGCTGGGTGGCGGGCCTGGCGCTGTTGGGGATTCCACCGGCCGAGGGCCTGAATTTCGCCCTGACCTCGCACGCCCTGATTCTGGCCAACATTCTGGCCCTGGGGCCGGTGGCGCTGCTGGCCCGAAAAAAAGCGGCGCCTCCCGGGTAGCCGCCGTGCTGGCGGTCATTTGCCTTCCGGCCGGATCCAGCGGCCCTCTTTGAGGTAGGGCAGGGTGATCTGCTTCAACTCCGTCTTTTTTTCCAGAAACCGCGCCTTCATGCCCAGCAGCCATTTTTTGTGATTCTCGACATCGGCCTGGGTTAGAAACAGCTCATGGGCGCTGCGGGCGATGTCAAAAACCGGTGCGTTCCCAGCGATGCGAAATGTGCCCGTGTTGCTGCAGAGCTGGCACTGCACCCTATCTCCCCCCAGAAAACGGAAGGTGGTGCCGCCGCACAGCGGGCAGCAGGGGGCCTCCGGCGGCAGCGGGGGGCCGAACAGGGCTGCGGCCTGGGCGGATGCGATCTCGCGCGTTTCCGGGTTCAGGAAAACCTCCCCCGGCAGGGCCCCGAAGGCCATCCGGACCCCCTTGACGTCGGCCAGCAGCAGCTTTAAAAACCGTTCGATATCCAGCAGCGTGCCGCCCTCCTTGCCGCGGATGCCGGCGATGCCGATTCCCACCGCGGGTTTACCCCAGAGGCCGGCGGTGTGATCGTAGCGGGCCAGGCCGCGGTCCAGAAAACGCTTGAGGCAGCTGTTGGCGCCCAGAAAGTAGGTGGGGGCCGCCACCACCAGAGCGTCCGCCGCGGTGATGGCCGTCAGCACGCTGTAGAAGTCGTCTGCCAGCGGGCAGCGCTGGTCTTCCATCAGGCAGCGGTAGCAGCCGCGGCAGGACTGGATGTCGAACTCCGGCAGTCGCAGGAGGTCTAGTTCATGAGGGGCGTCGATCTGGCGCGAAATCTCCTTGACCATGATTTCGCAGTTGCCCAGTCGCCGGGGGGAGCCTAAGAGGCCTAAAATCTTTTTCATCCGTGTCTCCGCAGAATTGGGTTTTGAGAAAACCGCCCTTTCGGTCTCCTTGTTTTTTAGACCGGCGGCTTGATCTCGATCAATATCTATTTTATAGACACCCACACGCGCACCGCCGACCCGCTTCAGGTGGCGGCAACCTCAAGTGCCGGATACATCAGCCATGCCATCACAGCACCCGCCGGATCTCCGGGTGGAGATCGGCCGCCTTTCGCTCCAGAACCCCGTCATGACGGCCTCCGGGACCTTCGGCTACGGCCGCGAGTTCAAGGACCTGGTGGATTTGAACCGCCTCGGGGCGATCGTCGTCAAGGGGCTTTCGCTTGCCCCCAGCCGCGGCAACCCCCCGCCGCGGATCGCCGAGACCCCCTGCGGGATGCTGAATGCCATCGGCCTGGAAAACGTCGGGATCGAGGCCTTCAAGCGCGACAAGCTGCCTTTTCTGCGCCGGCTGCGGGTGCCGGTGCTGACCAATATCTACGGCACGACGATCGAGGCCTATGCCGAACTGGCCGCTCAGTTGGACGATCTGTCCGAGGTGGCGGGGATCGAGGTCAACATTTCCTGTCCCAACGTCAAGGCCGGCGGGGTCGCCTTCGGGGTCCAGCCCGACATGGCCGCCCGGGTGGTGGCGGCCGTGCGCGCCAAAACCGTTAAACCGGTGATAGTCAAGCTCTCCCCCAACGTCACGGACGTCACCGAGATCGCCCGCAGCGCCGAGGGGGCCGGGGCCGACGCGCTCTCGCTGATCAACACCATCACCGGCATGGCGATCGACATCCACACCCGCCGCCCCAAGCTGGCCAACATCACCGGCGGACTTTCGGGGCCGGCCATCCGCCCGGTCGCGGTGCGCATGGTCTGGCAGGTGGCGCGCGCGGTCAAAATTCCCGTGATCGGCATCGGCGGCATCATGACGGCCGAGGACGCGCTGGAATTTCTGATTGCCGGTGCCGTGGCGGTCCAGGTGGGGACCGCCAATTTCGTCAACCCGCGGGCCACCATGGAGATCCTGGCGGGGATCGCGGCCTACCTGGTCGAGCACCGGTTTTCGCGACTGACGGATCTGATCGGCTCCCTCGAGACCTGAGACGCGAGCCGCATGCGGTCGTATTTCAATCCATAACGAAAAAGGAGGAAGGCGGAATGGTGAAGCGTTGGATGCTATTGTGGATGATGGTTGTGTTGATCTCCCCGTCGGCGGTGGCCATGGAGATCGGCGGGGTCGTTTTACCGGATACACTGGTGGCCGGCAGTCAAGACCTGATGTTGAACGGCGCCGGCCTGCGGACCAAGTTTTTTGTCAAGGTGTACGCGGGCGGGCTTTACCTCAAGGGAAAATCGGCTGATGCCGCTGCTCTTGTCGCGGCCGATGCGCCCATGGCGATCCGAATGCACTTCATCCACGACGGTGTCTCCAGCCAGAAACTGATCGCGGGCTGGAACGAAGGTTTCGCCAACGCCACCGGCGGTGCCACCGCCCCTCTGCAGGCGGAAATCGACCAGTTCAACTCCTATTTTGGCCAAGAGGCCAAAGCCGGTGATGTCTACGACATTATCTACACCCCGGAGCAGGGCGTGCGGGTATACGCCAAGGGGCAGCTGCAGGGGCTGATCCGGGGCCTGCCCTTCAAACAGGCCGTTTTCGCCATCTGGCTGGGGGAAAAACCGGCCGACAAAAGCCTGAAGGCCGGCATGTTGGGAAATTAACGTATTCTATTGCGGTCCTCGTTTTGAGATGGCCGCCTGCGGGCGGCCATCTTTCATGCCAGTAAGGTCTTTTCGGTAATCCATTTCCCACCGGTTGAGTAAAACTCCCAGCTTTTATCCCGCATTTGGAAGTCAATACCGCTCCCGGTTTTGTCTTCCAATTGCAACAAAATTTATAACATATTGAAAAATTTATAAAATTGATGGCTTCCATTTTGTTTTAGAATCTTGGCGAGGGTTTTGCTCTCTTCCCCTTCAGAGAGGATGAGGGAAAGCTTAAACTGCGAGGGTTGTTTAACCAACCGGTCGCGGAGATAAAATGGAGGCAAAGATGAAAAAGAAGCTCTGGTTGTTGTCGCTGGTTGTCTTTTCGGTATTTTTAGTGGCGGACAGCGTTGGAGCAGTGGCGGTGTCGCTTTTCGACATGGGCGCACTCGGGGTCGAAATAACCGTCAAGGACGGTATTGCCGACTCCAAACGCACATTTTACAACGTTGGATCGTCTGCCTTGGGA
>JBAPYE010000333.1:0-8830 GCA_049284575.1 Desulfobacterales bacterium | reverse complement strand
TGGAGGGCGAGGCGCGCTTGATTTCGGCAATGATGTTGGGGGTGCCGGCGGGGGATTCGGCCAGGGCGTCAAAAAACGGGCGGATCTCGCGGCGGCCGGCCGCCTGCGCGCGCAGCCGGGCTTCGGGCACGTTGCGGGTGGCGGCGTCTACTTCAGCCCGCTTGGTTTGGACGATGCGCTCCAGAATGTCCATGACCTCAGCCGTTCTCCCGGGAGAAGCGCACCAGCGCTTCGAGCTTGGCGGCGGCCGCGCCGCTGTCCAGCGCTGTCTCGGCCAGGCCCAGCCCGTCGGCCAGGCTGGCGGCTTTGCCGGCGGCCATCAGGGCGGCGGCGGTGTTGATCAGAACCACATTGCGCCGCGGGCCCTTTTCACCGGCCAGGATCTTGCGGGTGATCTCGGCGTTGGTGGCGGCATCGGCGCCGGCCAGGGCGCCGGGGTCCGCCAGGCTGCCGAAAAACTGCTCGGGGTGCAGGTCGTAGGTCGTCACCAGCCCGTCTCGGAGTTCCGAGACGCGGGTCGGGGCGCAGATCGAGATCTCGTCCAGGCCATCGTGGCCGTGGACCACCAGGGCCCGTCGGGCGCCCAGGAGCTTCAAGGCGTTGGCAAACATTTCGGTCAGGGAGGCCGCGTAGACCCCCAGCAGCTGGCAGTTGGCGCCGGCCGGGTTGGTCAGGGGCCCCAGCATGTTGAAGATGCTGCGAATCGCCACTTCCTTGCGGGCCTTGGCGGCATGGCGCATGGCGCTGTGATAGAGGGGGGCGAAGAGAAAACCGATGCCCAGCTCGAAGATCGCCTCTTCCACCAGCTCGGGGTCGGTGTTGAGGTTGACCCCCAGAGCCTCCAGCAGGTCCGCGCTGCCGCATTGGCTGGAAATCGAGCGGTTGCCGTGCTTGGCTACCGTGACCCCGCAGCCGGCCACGACGAAGGCCGTGGTGGTGGATATGTTGAAGGTCTGGGCGCCGTCGCCGCCCGTGCCGCAGGTGTCCACCACAATGTCGCCGGGGGTTTGGATGCGGTGGGCCTTGCGGCGCATGGCCCGGGCGGCCCCGGCGAGTTCCTCGAAGGTTTCGCCTTTGGTGGCCAGCGCCCCCATCAGGGCGCCGATCTGCGCGTCGGTGGCCTCGCCGGCGAGCACATGGCCGATCATGGCGCCCATTTCGGTGGCGGTCAGGTCGCGGCCCTGGACGATTTTAATCAAATTGTCACGGAACATGCGTATCTCTCCTCCCTGGTGGCGGCCGGGATGCCGGCATTAGCGGGGGTCGGTGGATTTCATAAAATTGCGCAGCAGGCGTTTGCCCACCGGGGTCATGATGGATTCCGGGTGAAACTGGATGCCCTCGGTGGGGTGCCGGCGGTGGCGGATGCCCATGATCTCCCCATCATCGGCCTCGGCGCTGATTGCCAGGCATTCCGGCAAATGCGCCCGTGAAACCGCCAGCGAGTGGTAGCGCATGGCCTGAAAGGGCTTTCCGATGCCGGTGTAGAGCGCCTCACCGTCGGCGCTGACCATGGAGGTTTTGCCGTGCATCAGGCGCCCGGCTGCCACAACCTGCCCGCCGAAGGCCGCCGCGATCGCCTGATGGCCGAGACAGACCCCCAAGAGCGGCACCTTGCCGGAGAACTCACGGATCACCGCCAACGAGATGCCGGCGGCCTCGGGGCGCCCGGGTCCCGGCGAGATGACGATCCCGGCGGGCGCCAGGTCGTGCAGCTGTTGCACGCTCAGGGCGTCGTTGCGGACCACGGTGACCGCGGCGCCCAGCTGCATGAGGTACTGAACCAGATTATAGGTGAACGAATCGTAGTTGTCGATCATGACGATCATTTCAAGGTTCTCCCGCTGCAGACGGCTTGGCGTGTCACCAGCTCCAGGGCTTTCTGGATGGCCATGGCCTTGTTGACGGTTTCCTGGCGTTCGCGTTCGGGGTCGGAGTCGGCCACCAGACCGGCGCCGGCGCGGACCGTCAAGCGGCCGTTTTCAATGCAGGCCGTCCGGATGGTGATGGCCAGATCCATGTTGCCGTGAAACGAGATGTAGCCCACCGCCCCGCCATACGGGCCGCGGGGGGTTTCTTCCAACTCGGCGATGATTTCCATGGCCCGGATCTTGGGTGCGCCGGAAAGGGTTCCGGCCGGAAATGTCGCCCTCAGCAAATCCCAGGCGTCGCAGCCCGACTTGAGGTCGCAGCGGATGTTGGACACCAGGTGCATCACGTGGGAGTAGCGCTCCACCATCATCAGGTCCGTCACCTGGACGCTGCCCACCTCGGCCACCCGGCCCAGGTCGTTGCGCCCGAGATCCACCAGCATGAGGTGCTCGGCACGCTCCTTTTCATCCTGGAGCAATTCGTCGGCCAGCGCGCGGTCCGCCTGTTCGCTGGCGCCCCGGGGGCGGGTGCCGGCAATCGGCCGCAGCGTGGCGATGCCGTTTTCCAGGCGCACCATGGTCTCCGGCGAGGATCCCACCAGTGCCAGGTCGTCCACCTGCAGAAAATAGAGGTAGGGCGAGGGGTTGATGAACCGTTGGGCGCGGTAAAGAGACCAGAGGTCCGGTGGGTTGGGGCAGACGAAGGGCTGGGAGACCACCGCCTGGATGATGTCCCCGGCCGTGATGTAGGCCTTGGTGCGGGTGACCCGCTGGCGGTAGGCTTCCGGCGGGTGAAGCGCGGCCAGTTGAAAGTGCGTGGTCACGGGCGTGTCCGGTGCTGGCGGACCTGCCAGCAGCCCCAGGAGCGCCTCAAGGCTCGCGGTGGCTGCTGCGTAGCTATGGTCGACGCTCTGCCCGCCGTCCGGAAAGGTGATCTTGACGGCCAGCAGGGTATGGCGGATGTTGTCGAAGATCAGCAGTTCATCCGGCATAATAAACTGCGCCAGCGGGGTTTCGGGGGGCAGCTTGTTGGGTATTTTCTCGAAAAACGACACCATTTCATAGGTCAGATAGCCCACCAGGCCGCCCCAGAAGCGGGGCAACGCGGGTATCTCGGGCGGTCGGAAGCCTGCCATGAAGGATCTCAAAACCGCCAGGGGATCGCCGCCGTGCGGCACCTGCCGGCGCGCGCCGTTTTCTCGGATCTCGACCGTCTCCCGAAAGACCTTCAGATGCGCCCGGGCCGAGGTTCCCAAAAAGCTGTAACGCCCCCAGCGCTCCCCGCCCTCGACGCTTTCAAAGAGAAACACCGGCTGGCCGCCCGCGCGCAGCTTACCCAGGAGGCTGACGGGGGTTTCGGTGTCGGCCAGAATCTCCATGCACACCGGCACGACATTATGGTCTGCGGCCAGTTGGCGGTACTCGCGGGGCTCCGGGAATTGTCTGATCTGCATCCGCTGAAAATCCTTTCGTGTCAATAAAAAAGCCGTGGGGGCGGCGCCACGGCTTTCAGCTAAAAAAAACCGCGGCCTCCAGGAGGGTGCCGCGGTATTGAGTGGTTATCGTTCAGGTTCGGTCAGGCTGAGACGAAAGCGTCGGCACACCTCCGGTGATTGGGGCGCCACCACCAGCACAGAATCCGGCTGTTGTTTGATATCGCAATGATTTTCGCAGGTTTGGGACTCATTGGGCAACCATATAGGACATTTTGGGGGAATCTTGCGGGATCCCACAGCCTTTGTCAAGGGATTTTTGCCCCTCGCCGCTGTCCGCCTCGGCTGCCGGCCGGGCGCAGCGCCCGGGGTGTCGCATGGCATGGGTTTTAAGCTGCCTCAGGACTCCCCGGCGAGATGCCGAATCCGGCCCAGCCAGCCGTCGCCGCCGGACGGGGCGTCGCTGCCGGTTGCGGCCGCATGCTGTTTGGGCAGCGCCACCCGAAAGCAGGCCCCGGCCCCCAGACGGCTTTGGACCGTGATACGGCCGCCAAGTTTTTCGACGATCCCACGGGTGACGAAAAGTCCCAGACCGGTGCCTTGGCCAGGCGGTTTGGTACTGAAAAACGGCTCGAAAACCTTTTCCAGGTTTTCTTTCGGAATGCCTTTGCCCGTATCGGCAATCTCCAGCGCAATGCCGTCGCCCTGGAGCTTCAGACGCACGTCGATGCGGCCGCCGTCGGCGCTTGCCTGCACGGCGTTGGACAGCAGGTTGATCAACACCTGGCGCAGCTGGTAGGGATCGCTCCAGATGGTTTCCGCCTCGGCGGCGGTCTCGCGCTCAACGCTGACGTTGCGGTTGGCGATCTCGCGCTGCAGCAGCTCGAGGGTTTCCGCCACGAGGGCCGGCAGATGGACCTCCACCACCGTCGCCTCCTGCCGCTGGACCGAGCCCAGGAGCTGGTGGGTGATGCGCCGGGCGCGTTCAATGGCGGTTTCGATCTTGCCGATGGCCTTTTCGAAATCTTCGCGGCGTGGGATGTCGGCCATCTGCGGGTTTTTGAGAATCAGGCGCATCCAGCCGGCCGATTCCTTGATGATCGCCAGCGGGTTGTTGATCTCATGGGCCACCCCGGTGGCCAGCGTTCCCAGCGAGGCCAGGCGCTCGGTGGCGATCATCTGCTGTTCCATCCGCGCCCGGTAGGCGGCTTCGCGTTTTTTTTCGGCGGCCCGCAGGATCTTGTCGCGGGCCTGCTGGATCTTGCTGACCAGCTGCTCCAGTTCGATCGGTTTGGTGAGATAGTCGAAGGCCCCCGACTTGATCCCGGCCACCCCGTCGGGAGTGGTGGAATGCCCGGTCAGCAGGATCACCTCGGTTTCCGGGTGTTTTTCCTTGATCCGGGCCAGGACCTCGATCCCGTTCATGCCGGGCATCTTCACGTCCAGCACGACCACATCCATGGGCTGTTCGGCCAGCAGCCGCAGACACTCTTCCCCGTTGGCAGCTTCCGCCGGGGTTATCCCGCGTTTGGTCAGCCGGCGCGCGATGGCGCGGCGGAAGTCGGTTTCATCGTCAACCAGCAGCAATCGGATGGGATCCATGGGCGCCTCGAATGTTGGGGCGCGTCAGCGCCGGAATCAGGCCTGGCAGGCCAAAAATCACTTTCCCCCCGAGGGAGTGCTGCGGGCGGCCCAGGCCTTGGCGATTTTTTTCAGTAAATCATCAAGCTCGCAGGGTTTGGTGAGGTAGTCGAACGCCCCTTCCTGCATGCCTTGCTGTGCCGCGGTTGCCGACCCGTGGCCGGTCAGCATGATCACGGCCAGCTCGGGAGCCATCTTTTTGAAGATCCGCAGCACCTCGATCCCGTCCATGTCCTCCATCTTAAGGTCCAGCAGGGCGACATCGAAATCGTTGCGGCGCAGCAGCTGGATCCCCTCGGCGCCCGAATAGGCCTTGGTGACCTTGAGCTTGCGCCGCTGCAGGCGATTGGCAAGAACGTCGACGTAGCTTTTCTCGTCATCGACGATCAGCAGCCGGATATTTTCGGGTTGGAACGATTGCATGGTGCTGAAACCCCCGCCTAGGTCCGCCGCGATGTGATCTCCTTGATCCGGGCCTCGATGATCTTCTCCTCGTGCTGGCGCTTTTTGGCGGCCGCCTGCTCCACCTTGGCCAGCAGCAGGTCGATGTCGCAGGGTTTCATCAGGTAGTCGTAGGCGCCCAGTTTCATTCCCTCGATGGCGGTTTCCACCGTGGCATGCCCGGTGAGCATGATGACTTCCAGCAAAGGGGACACCTTCTTGATCTCCCGCAGGGTATCGATGCCGTCCATGCCGGGCATTTTGACGTCCAGAATAACCACCTCCAGATTGCCGAACTTTTTGATTTGCTCCAGGGCTTCCGGGCCGCTGGCGGCGGCTTCGATGTTGAGGTTGCGCTTGGTGAGACGCTTGGTCATCGTCTCCACGAAACCGGTTTCGTCGTCGACCAACAACACATTCGCAAGTGCCATAGTATTATCTCCTTTTGGCTGCCGTAATAACGGTGCGCCTGCACCGGGTCATGCCGCGGGTTGGGCCGGGCCTTCGGACTGGGGCTGGACCGGCAGCTGGATGCGGAAGGTCGTCCCCATGTCCAGAACACTGTTGGCGTCGATTTCACCGCCCATTTTCTTGATGATCCCGTAGCAGATCGAAAGCCCCAGACCGGTTCCCTTGCCCACCGGTTTGGTGGTGAAAAACGGGTCGAAGATACGGGCCAGGTTGGCGCGCGGGATGCCGGGCCCGGTGTCGGCGACTTCGATCACGATCTTGTCGTCCGCCTGGCGGGTGGAAATTTTGAGCGACCCGCCGGTCTGGTTCATGGCATCCAGGGCGTTGTTGATCAGGTTGAGAAACACCTGCTGGAGTTCGGTCTGGGAGACATGCAGCGGCGGCAGCCCCTCGGCCAGATCGGTTTCGATGGTTACCTTGCTGTAGCGTGCCCGCTGGGCCGAAAGCGACACCATTTCTTCCAGCAGTTCGTTGATCACCACATCCTCCACCCGGGAGTCGGTTTTACGGGCGAAGCTCAGCAGCTTGTGGGTGATTTCCTTGCAGCGCTTGCCCTGGTTTTTGATCTGCTGCAGGGCGCGCTCGAATTCAGCTTTGTTTTCGGTCTGGGCGAGGTCTTCGTCCTCCAGCAGATCCTCGATCCAGCCGGCCTCCTCCACCATGATGGCCACTGGGTTGTTGATCTCGTGGGCGATGCCGGCGGCCAGCTCCCCCACCGAGGCCAGCTTGCCGGTTTCAATTACCTGCTGGTTCATCATCTCCTTTTCGCGGTCGGCGACCGCGATGCGCGCCACCATGCGCCCGGAGAGAATATGGGCCATGGCCACGATCGCGATGGCGCCGGCGATGAAAATCAGGATGGCGATGTTCAGGGTGCGGCTGATGTCGGAAAAGGCGTCCTCGGTGCTCTGCTGGAAGACCAGCAGCCACTGGTTATCCTTGAGAAAGGCCGATACGAAGATGCTGGGAATGCCTTTGCGGTCCTCACGCTCGACGATGTGGACCGGGCGGGAGGCCCCGGCGCCTTTTTTGAGGAAGTTGGCGAAGTAGCCGTCCTTGGACAGCGGGATTTCGTACAGGGGCTTGGTCTGAAACTCGACGTCGCGGTTGAGGATGTAGGCGAATCCGGTCTTTCCGACCCGCAGGTTCTCCACCAGGGTGTTGAAGGCCGCGAAATTGATGGTGGCCCGCAGCAGGCAGGCGCTGCCGCCGAAATCCTTGCGCACGGCCACGATGAAGTGCGGTGTGCCGCGCAGCCCCAGAAAGACGTCGCTGATGAAGTAGGGGGCCTCGATGGCCTTGCGGAACCAATCGGCTTGGGAATAGTCCGCCTCCGTCAGCATGTAGGGACCGGCATAGGCCACCTGGCGCCCGTTGCCGTCGATCAGGCCGAGATCCTCGAAAACCCCCCCGTATTCCTGCCGCAAAAGCATCAGCATGTCTTTGAGAAACGCCGGGTCGCTGAGCTGATCGCAGTCGAAGGCGTCCGCCACAAAGCGGATATCACCGAGTTTTTCGGTCAGGAAGGTGTCGATGCCCTGTTTGTGTTTGAGCACCAACTCCTCGAGATGGGCGTGGATTTTTTCACGGTAGGAGATTCGAAACTGGTCGAGGATCACCCCGATGGCTATGATCATCGGGGCGAACGAAACCAGGACCACAATCATCACCAGGCGGCGATGGAGCTGCTTGTAATATGCGTTTGAAAGAAGTCTTTGGTTTTCCATGCCGGCTTTCTTGGGTTTGGCTGCAATGGGGTTGGTTTCCGGCCAGGGCCGCGGGGCGCTTTGGTCGCTTTTTATGAAACCGGCAGCCCATTGAGGTACAGGAATATAGGTCAATAATTGATCGTAAATCAAGCAAAAACGGGACACCCGCAGGCCATGGGAGGGTACGGGTTGAATTCGCCGAGAGGGTTTTAACCCTGTCGCCCCGCGGCGCCAAGGTCCACGTCGGGGGTGGGGGTGCCTGGGTGGTTGGGTGCCACCGAGGGCGGCCGCCCCCTATAAAGGGAGGGCTGCCGCCCATCGGGGGTCTTCACGGGGTGCGGGAGATGGGCAGCATGCCTTTTTTCCGGATGAGATCCTGGGCCTCGGTGGAAAAGGCGAAATCCACGAGTGCCTTGACCGGGCCGCTGGGCTCGCCCTTGGTCACGTACGAGAATATCTGGTACAAAGGATACTCGGGCTCCCCGGGGGACAGCCCGTCGATCTTCAAGGCCTTGACGTTCTCATCGGCAATGCTGGCGCCCCGGGAGATAAACGAAATAGACGCGGGGAACTTTTCGATGACATCGATGACGGCGGTGGATTTTTCGGTCATGATGTCGTGGACGATCTCCTGGCGCTTCATCACCTGACGGCGAAAGTTCTGGTTCGCGCCGGTATCCTTGCCGGGAACCACCACCAGGATGGGCGCATCGGGTCCGCCGAGGGCCTGCCAGTTGGTGATGCCGCCGCTGAAAACCGCCTCCAGCTGATCGGTTGTCAGGTCCGTCACGGCGCAGCTGGCGTGAACGATCACGGCCAGCGGGTCCTTGCAGAAGGGGATCTCAACATAGCCGTAATCCCTGTAGCGATAATAGAGTTGACGGGTGCTGCTGGCGATGTCGGCGAAATCGTTCATCAGCCGGTTGACCGCCGATGGAGAGGAGGACACATAGACGTCCACCTGAATCCCGGTTTTTTTCTGAAAAAGTTCAATGCCCTCTTGGCCGAAGGCGCGGTAAACCTGCGCGGCCTGGCTGTAGCGCAGGGTTTCTTGGGCCGTTGCCGCTGAATCGGGCCCCAGGCCCTGCCACAGAAAGATGGTGCCGAGGGCCATCACGAGTAATAGCGCTTGTTTTTTCATGCCGTGCCTCCTCTGTGCTAAACGATAAATGCCGTCAATGCCTGCCGTGAAACGGTGTACGGCAAACTGCCTGCTGTTGATTTTGCAACCCATATGCCATTTTGAGGGGGGCTTCTCTTGTGC
>JBAPYE010000332.1:0-3032 GCA_049284575.1 Desulfobacterales bacterium | reverse complement strand
TTGGCTTCGATTTGCTCCATCCAATCCCCCAGCGCACCCGATGGAAAATACGACAGGGTGACCTTGCCACCGGATTTTTCCGCGACCAGCGCTGCAAACTGCTTGCACCGGGCAGCGGCAGGGTGGTCTTCGGCAATTCCCTGACTGATTTTCCATTTGTAGGTTTCACAGCGGGCATCGGTGGCCGCGAAGGAAAAAACGAGCCAGCACGCCAGCGTTGATGCCAGACCGATCGTGATTTTAGCCCTCAAAAGTTTTGCCATTTTTCTCTCCTTGGGTGTCTTGGGTTTGATCCACGAGCGCACGCCGCAATCCTCTCCTTCTCACCCCCCTTCTGGTTTTGAGCACGACAGCATGCGATTTGCTCAGGGTTTGGCCAATCCTTTCAGGATGAACTCGGTATAGATATCCGCGATCGCCTGCTTCGACAGGCGCCCGGACCTTTTAAACCAGGTGTGGACCCCGGTGCACATGGACAAAATCGCATAAGCGATGATTTTTGTGTCCGATGCGGCAAACCCCCCCTCGGCGACGCTCTCCTCCAGCACATTCTGGAGGTGTTTTTCGTAGTCGTCACGCATCTGAATGATTTCTTTGTAATTTTTGGCTGTTAGGCCCCTGAGCTCGCTGTCCGCGATAATCGTCTCTTTCTGGCGCTGAACATGAAAATCGATGTGGCAGGCGATCACGGCCTTGATTTTCGCCTCTGCGCCGCTGGCTTCGGACAATCGCTTCTGCAAGGCGTCTTGAAGGTCGTTCATGGTCGTTCTGAGAATATCCAGGAGAATGTCTTCCTTGGTGGCATAGTGGTGGTAGATGCTGGATTTTCTGATGCCGGTCGCCAGGGCGATATTGCTCATGCTGGTGGCAAAATACCCCTTTTTGTAAAAAAGATTGACGGCGGCCTTTTTTATATTTTCTTTCATAAATTATTCAATTGAAATTTAACAATAAATAAAGAAAGTTAATTTCAATTTTCCTACCGGTCGGTCGGTTTTTTTCTATAGGCAGATTGTCCTTCGCCTGTCAATAAGATTTTTTAATTTTTTGAAGTCTTGAAATAAAAAAAATTTAGTTCATAAAGTCTTGCAGCCCAGGAGAGATAAAAAAGTGTCGTGTCACGGGGACGGGAATTTTCAGCGGGGCGGACGGCCTGCGGACGCGCCCTTGTCAGGCCAATGGCCCGGGTTTGGAAAAGCGGCTGTGCCGCCGTTGCGCGCCCGGAAACCCCTTGACTTCCCCGGGAGGCGTTGCGATAAAAAAGCCTTTTCACCGTTGCCGGTCCGCAGCCCGCGCCGCGGCGGTGACGATCCCAGCCAGTGGAGGTTTGCGGTCATGACAACGTCCCCCCAAGCGGCGGCGGCCCGGTTTCGGATTCAGAGCGAACCGTACTATCTTCCCGCCGGCAACGAGATCCCGTTGTTCGAGGCGGCCTATGACGCGCGCCTGCCCGTGATCCTGAAGGGGCCCACCGGCTGCGGCAAGACCCGCTTTGTGGAGTTCATGGCCTATCGGCTGGCGCGGCCGTTGATCACCGTGGCCTGTCACGAGGATTTGTTTGCCTCGGACCTGATTGGCCGCTACCTGCTCAAAAACGACGAAACGGTCTGGGTCGACGGCCCCCTGACCCTGGCCGTGCGGATCGGGGCGATCTGCTACCTGGACGAGATCGTCGAGGCCCGCAAGGACACCACCGTCGTCATTCACCCGCTGAGCGACAACCGCCGGACCCTGGCGATCGACAAGAAGGGCGAGATCCTGCGGGCGCATCCCGACTTTCTCCTGGTGCTCTCTTACAACCCCGGTTACCAGTCGGTGCTCAAGGACCTCAAGCAGAGCACGCGCCAGCGGTTCGTGGCGCTTGATTTCGACTACCCCGCCGCCGCCAAGGAGGCCGAGATCGTGGCGCGCGAGGGCGCCATCGAGCTTGCGACGGCCTTCAAGCTGGTCGCCCTGGCCGCCAAGATCCGCAACATCCGCGAGCAGGGCCTGACCGAAGGCGCCAGCACGCGGCTCTTGATCTACGCGGCGCAGCTGATGCGCCGGGGGGTTTCCGTACAGCAGGCCTGTCGCAGTGCCATCTGTCTGCCGCTGACCGACGACGACGGCCTGCAGGAGACCCTCAACGACCTCATCGAGGACATTTTCTGATGTCCGCCATCCGGCACCCCCAGCCATGACCACCACCGCGGAGGCCCTCTGCCGCCGGCTGGCCCTGGCCGACCCCGAGACCGCCCGCCAGCTGACCGCCGCTTTGGAAGACTTTCCGGGCCCGATCGCCGCTGCGACCGCCGAATGGCTGCTGACCGACGTCATCTGGGGCCTGAGCCACGAAACCGCCCTCGGCCGGACCATCGGATTGGGTTACTGCCGCCTGATACGGGCGGTAGCGCCCCCGGGCCAGGTGGACGAATACCACCGACTGGTGACGGAATTCGGCCAGAAGGGCCCCGCGGTCGGGACGATCCTGGCCGAGCATCTGGCGCGCGTGCTGGCCGTGGGGGACCCGGGGCTCCAGGACCGCTTTCTGACCACCGTGGGGATCATGCTGGCCCAGGGCCCGTTCACCCTCAAAGGCCCCCTGGAAGGGCTGGCGCGGTTGCTTGCGGCCGCCGACCGCGACAGCGCGGACGTCTATCTTGGCCTGCTGCGGGACACCTTTTCCCAGGAGCTGACCTACGGCGAGTGCCAGCGCTTTGCCATCGCCCTGCCCAAGGCCCTCCAGGCCCTCACCCCGCAAAAAAGACGCTGGCAGCTTCAGCAGCTGCGGCGCGTGGTGCGCACGACCTTCCGGCTGGCCGAGCCCTATCTGGAGGGTTTCGGCCGCAAACTCCACCTGCTGTCCGAAACGGCCCTGAACCGCTTCGTCTCCCAGGGGTTGGAAAAGGCCGCCCGCAATGAACCCCTTGCCGCCCGCTACCTGGCCCTGGAGGCCGACGCGGCGGTCAACGATTTTGCAACCCTGCAGGTTGCCGTGCCGCTGAGTCAGGCCCAGGGGCGCCTCAGCCGCTACCTGCGGGCGCGCACCGGCC
>JBAPYE010000331.1:0-4189 GCA_049284575.1 Desulfobacterales bacterium | reverse complement strand
CCCCAAGGCGGCCCCCCCCCGATCAAAATGTCAGCTTTAAGAGTCCCGCTGCCCCTTCCAAAGAGGCGGCCATCCCTAACCCCAGGAGGTCATGGAGGAAAAACATGAAGATTCGGCGCCCGTGTGTATCGGTTCTGACAGCCCTGGCCGTGATGCTCACCTTTACCATCCTGCCGGCGGTGGAAGCCAAACCCGTTCAGTTGACCTACAGCATCTTTTTCCCCGCAACGCATGCCCAGTGCCAGGCGGGCGTCGAGTGGGCGCGCGAGGTGGAGAAGCGCTCGAACGGACAGGTCCAGATCACCGTTTTTCCCGGCGGCACCCTCACCAATGCCAACCAGTGCTACGACGGGGTGGTGAACGGCATCTCGGACATCGGCATGTCGGTCTTTGCCTACACCCGCGGCCGGTTTCCCGTCATGGAAGCCGTTGACCTGCCACTGGGCTACCCCGACGGCCTGACGGCCACCCGCGCGGTCAACGCCTTCTACGAGAAGTTTCGCCCCGAGGAACTCTCCGACGTCAAGGTGCTCTATCTGCACGCCCACGGGCCGGGGCTGCTGCACACCCGCACACCGGTCAAGTCCCTGGAAGACCTCAAGGCCATGAAGATCCGCTCCACCGGGCTGAGCGCCAAAGTGGTGGAGGCCTTGGGCGCGGTGCCGGTGGCCATGCCCCAGGGCGCCACCTACGAGTCCCTCCAGAAGGGCGTCGTGGAGGGCACCTTCGGCCCGATGGAGGTCCTCAAGGGCTGGCGCCAGGCCGAGGTCATCAAGGCCACCACCGACTGCTACACCGTCGGCTACACCACGGCCATGTTCGTGGTGATGAACCCTCAAAAATGGGCCCAGCTGCCGCCGGAGGTCCAGGAGGCAATGACGGCCGTCAGCCGCGAGTGGGTTGACGTGCACGGCAAAAGCTGGGATTCCGCCGATGCCCTGGGCCGCGAATTCACCCTGAGCCTGGGCAACGCCATCATCCCCCTGGAGGAAGCCGAAAGCGCCCGCTGGACCGAAGCGGTGGCCCCCATCATCGCGGAGTTCGCTGCCGGCGCGGACCAGAAGGGCCTCAAAGGCGCGGAGATCGTTTCCGAACTCAAGCGCCTGATCGGGGAGTTCAGGGGCCAGCAATAAGTCGGTGCGCGACGCCCCGGCGGGAGGCGGCTTTTGCGCCCCCCGCCGGGGTGTCGGTTGTCGGGGTCCCTGCCGACGGTTTGAAAAGGAGAAAGGGCTGTGAGTCTATTTGCCCGGCAGGTTTATTGGGCCACGCGCGTCTTTAACGGGATCGCCGCCGCGGCCATCACGGGGATGATGCTGCTGACCTGCGGCGACGTCCTCCTGCGGTTTCTTCGCCGCCCGATTCCGGGGACTTACGAAATGGTGGGGTTCCTGGGGGCCCTGGGGGTCTCCTTTGCGCTGGCGCACACCTCCCTGGAGCGGGGCCACATCGCGGTCGATTTCCTGGTGCAGCGCCTCTCGGAGCGTCTGCAGACGCTGGTCGACGGCATCAACGCCCTGGTCTGCGCGGTGCTCTTCGGGCTGGCTGCCTGGTACAGCCTGCGCTACGGGATGGACCTCAAAACCGCCGGAGAGGTTTCCATGACCCTGCAGCTGCCGGTCTTTCCGTTTGTCTGGGGCGTTGCCGCCGGCTGCGGCATGCTGACGGTCGTGCTGGTGATGCGCGCCTGCGGTGCCCTGCTGCGTCTTACCACCGAGCGGCCCTGAAAACGCGGCTATCTTCAGCTGATGCGAGGGGCCCGGTACCAAGCCGCCGCGCCCCTTAGAAAGTGAATGCGATGTCTCCGACAACAGCCGGGATCCTCGGCCTTGCAGCGCTTTTCCTGCTGATTTTTTCGCGGATGCCGGTGGGCTTCGTGATGGCCCTGGTGGGGCTGGTGGGCTTCGGCTACGTGGTCTCCTTCGGGGCGGCCCTGAACATGATGGTCAAGGACCTCTTCGATGTCTTCGGCTCCTACAACCTGACGGTCATGCCGCTGTTTATCCTCATGGGCCAGATCGCCTTTCACGCCGGCATCAGCGCGCGCCTTTTCAACGTCGCCTATCGTTTCATGGGCCACTGGCCCGGCGGCATGGCCATCGCCACCATCGGGGCCTGCGCCGGGTTTTCGGCCATCTGCGGCTCCACCAACGCCACCGCCGCCACCATGGCGGCCGTGACCCTGCCGGAAATGAAGAAATACGGCTACCACGACAAACTGGCCACCGGGGTGGTGGCCGCGGGCGGCAGCCTCGGGATCCTGGTGCCGCCCAGCGTGATCTTCATCATTTACGGGGTCATGACCGAGCAGTCCATCGGAAAGCTCTTCATGGCGGGGATCCTGCCCGGTGTGCTCCTGACCGGGCTGTTCATCCTGACGGTGGTGGTCTGGGCGCGGCTGCAGCCGGGTCTGGCGCCCCAGAGCCGTCAGGCGAGTTTCAGAGAAAAAATAGCCTCCCTCTCGGGTCTGGTGGAAACCCTGATTCTCTTCCTGATGGTCATGGGCGGGCTTTTCTTCGGGCTTTTCACGCCCACCGAAGCCGGTGCCGTGGGGGCCTTCGGCACCCTCGCGATCGCCCTGATCCGGCGCAACATCAACCGGGCGGGGTTTGTTCAGGCCCTGTTCGAAACCACCCGCATCTCCTGCATGATCCTCGTGATCGTGGCGGGCGCCACGATATTCGGGCATTTCCTGGCCATCACGCGCATTCCCTTCGAACTCGCCGCCTGGGTCACCGGTTTCGACCTGCCCCCGTATGCCATCATGGGTCTGATCATTCTGGTCTTTCTGGTGGGAGGCTGCTTCATCGACGCCCTGGCCCTGATCATGCTGACCGTGCCGATCTTCTACCCGGTGGTCACCTCGCTGGGCTACGACCCCTTGTGGTTCGGGGTCGTCATCGTGATGGTCACCCAGATCGGGGTCATCACCCCGCCGGTGGGGGTCAACGTCTACGTGGTCAGCAGCGTGGCCGAGGGCGTGCCCCTGGAGACGATCTTCAAGGGCGTGCTACCGCTCTTGGCAGCCCTGGTGGTGGCCACCCTGCTCTTAATCCCCCTGCCCCAGGTTGCGCTTTTCCTGCCGAGTTTGATGCGCTAATCGGGGTCGTCCAGCCCAATCCTGACATTTCCGTAAAAAAGATTCCCATGGCTTCATGCAGTCGGGGTTTTATGTCCCGTTGTCCCGGGCCGAGCATCGCAGCAGCCGGCGATAAAGGCCCTGTGGCTGTCTGAGCGCAGCGAGTTCCACAGGGCCCGCCGGCTGTGAGAAGCGCAGGGCAGCCCGAAGGCCCCGGGACGAGGGCGGTTTCTTTTGACGGTTCCGCAAAAATTTCAATTTCCGCGTTGCGCTGCATCTCGAAGTCGCTGCGGCGTAAAGGTGTACGCCTCACTCCTCGAGATTTGCGCGCCTTGAACTTGAACTTTTTTCGAAACCGTCTGGTTTTTGGTTTTCTGCAAAAACACCGCACGGCGGGGTAAAATGCTTTTTACACCGCCATCCAGGCTACAGGCTGGAGAGGCGGCTGTCGTCCAGAATGCGGATCCCCTTGGCCTGGATCGCCGTGATGGCCCGGTCCAGATCGTCGAAGCGGAAGATCAGGATGGCGTTGTCGGAGTTTTTTTCCACGAAGCCGTAAACGTATTCCACGTTGAGCCCCGCCTGTTCGATAATCCGCAGCAGCCGCCCCAGCTCGCCGGGCCGATCGCGAATCTCCACCGCCAGGACCTCGGTCAGGCGCACGGCAAAGCCCAGGTCTTTCAACACCTGGCGGGCCTTGGCGGTGTCGTTGACAATCAGCCGCAGGACCCCGAAGTCGGTGGTGTCCGCCAGGGACATGGCCCGGATGTTGACCCCGATGTCCCCCAGGGTGACGGCGATGTCGGCCAGCCGGCCGGTGCGATTCTCCAGAAAAACGGAAAGCTGCGTGATCTTCATTTCTCCCCCCCTCCCGTGTGGATGGCACGGGCATCGCCGTGGCGCCTGCCGGCGCGGCCGACGACCGGGCCGCCCGCCACTAAAGAGGATACGGTGCGGCCAACAGCCCGGCGGTTTCCGCCAGCCCCAGCATGAGGTTCATGTTCTGCACCGCCTGGCCGGCAGCCCCCTTGACGAGGTTGTCGATGGCGCCCATCAGGATCAGCCGGCGGTTGGCGGCGTCCAGGCGAAACCCGATGTCGCAGAAATTAGTGC
>JBAPYE010000330.1:0-2440 GCA_049284575.1 Desulfobacterales bacterium | reverse complement strand
CGACAACATGGACCTGGCCCTGGCCTATGCCGTCGCCCGGCGCTTGGCCGAAACAGGCACCCGCCTGGACGCCTGGCAGATGCGGGGCCTCTGGCACGCCTGCCGGCGGGCCAAGGAGCGCCTGCTGAGCGCTGAGGACGCCGCCGCCTACCCGTTGACGATTCTCGGCCGCGGCAGCAAGCTGATCGGTGGAACCCTGAAAACCGAGCTGTCGCGCGAAGAGGTGGACCAGGTCATTCTGGACGGGTTTCTGCCAGTCTGCGAGCGCTCAGCCTCGCCCCAAAGCGTTCAAAAAGCGGGTATCAAGGAGATCGGCCTGGCCTACGAGGCCGACCCGGCGGTCACCCGCCATCTGGCGCGCTTCCTGCGGCGGCAAGGGGCGGGCGGCGATGAGCCGCAGTTGCCCACTGCGGTGCTCTTCAACGGCGGGGTGATGAAGGCCGGGGCAGTGCGCCGGCGGATTCTGGAGATTCTATCGGGCTGGCGGACCGGCGAGGCCCCCGAAGGGCTCCAGGAGCTGGGTCATGCCGATTTCGATCTGGCGGTGGCCCGCGGCGCCGCCTACTACGGGCTGGCCCGCAGAGGGGAGGGCATCCGGATCCGGGGCGGGTTGGGGCGCTCCTACTACATCGGGGTGGCCGCATCCATGCCCGCCGTCCCCGGCATGCCCGCACCGGTCAAGGCCCTGTGCGTGGCGCCGTTCGGGATGGAAGAGGGCAGCGACGAAGTCCTCGCGCGCCAGGAATTCGCGCTGGTGGTCGGTGAGCCGGTGAGCTTCGACTTCCTGGCCTCCGCAACCCGCCGCGAGGACGCGCCCGGGACGGTCGTGGAGGATTGGGCCGGCGAGATCGAGCACCTGACCACCATCGAGACCACCCTGGACGGCGAGGCCGGCAGCGTCATTCCGGTGACCATCGAAATCCGGATTTCCGAGGTGGGCACCCTGGAGCTCTGGTGCGTCTCGCGTGAAGACGGCCGACGCTGGAAGCTTGAATTCAATGTCCGGGAGCAAAACAATGCCGGCTGATCCGTGCGCTGCGGGACGCGCGAGATTTTTGGCCGCCGCAGCGCTTTTTCTGTCCATTCAGCAGCGGGCTTTGCCGGGTTTTTCGCTTGAGGTAGCGCGTGGCGCCTGACGACAAACGCTTTATCGTGGGGATCGACCTGGGCACCACCAATTCGGCGGTCTCCTATGTGGATCTCCAGGCGGAGGGGCGCGGCGCGCGGCGCATCACCCTTTTCAACGTGCCCCAGTTGGCCGGCCCCGGCGAGTTCGCCGCCTTGCCGGTGCTCCCATCCTTCCTTTATATCCCCGGCGAATACGACGTGGCCCGGGAGGACCTCAGCATTCCCTGGCCTTGGGACGGCGCGCATTTCGTGGGCGCCTTCGCACGCGATCACGGGGCCAAAGTGCCGGCCCGGCTCGTTTCCTCGGCCAAAAGCTGGCTGTGTCACGCCGGTGCCGACCGTCGGGCGCGGATTCTGCCCTGGGGGGCCGGCACCGAGGTGCGCAAGATCTCCCCGGTGGCGGCCACGGCCGCCTATCTCACCCACATCCGCCTGGCCTGGAACTACAGCCGGGGCGGTGATGACGACGCTTTTCTGGAAAACCAGGCCGTGGTGCTGACTGTGCCGGCGTCTTTCGACGAGGTCGCCCGCGACTTGACCCTGGAAGCCGCCCGGCAGGCGGGGCTGGTCGACGTCACCCTGATCGAGGAGCCCCTGGCCGCTTTCTACAGCTGGCTGATGGCGCACGAAACCCGCTGGGAGGGCTTTGTCCAGCCCAACGAACTGATCCTGGTGTGCGATGTCGGCGGCGGCACCACCGACTTCACCCTCATCACCCTGCGGGAGGTCGCGGGCAGCCCGCGTTTCGAGCGCATCGCGGTGGGCGATCACCTGATCCTGGGCGGTGACAACGTGGATCTGGCCCTTGCCCGGCACCTCGAAGGCCGCCTGGGGGCGCCGAAGGGCATGTTGAATGCCGATCGCTGGAAAAACCTCTGCCACCAGTGCCGGCAGGCCAAAGAGGCGCTCCTGGACGGGGGGGCCGAATCCCGTAAAATCACCCTGATGGGCGCGGGCAGCAAGCTGATCGGCGGCACCCTGGCGGCCGAGCTGCACCGGGAAGAGGTGGAAAAAATCGTGCTGGAGGGGTTTTACCCCCTGGAAGACCCCCAGCGCCTCGCGCCCCGGTCCAAACGCCAGGGCATCAGCGAGTTCGGTCTGCCCTACGAGTCCGAGCCGGCGGTGACGCGCCACCTGGGCTGGTTTCTGGAACATCACCGCGACACGGTCCGGCAGACCCTGCAGCGGGAGTCCCATGCGCCCGACCTGATCCTCTTCAACGGCGGCTCTCTCAAGCCCGCTCTGGTCCAGGAGCGCATCCGCCAGGCCATCGGGCGCTGGTTCCAACACGGCGACGACCGCCTGCCGCGGG
>JBAPYE010000329.1:0-8199 GCA_049284575.1 Desulfobacterales bacterium | reverse complement strand
ATTATTAAACGAGCATAATGTCAAATATTTGTTGGTTGGCGGATATGCCGTCGCATTTCACGGGCACCCACGCTATACTAAAGACCTTGATGTGGGGGAGTGCACACGGGATAGCCGGCCATCTCACCCGTAGGGCGGCCACAGGACAGGCAGCAGCCCCACCGACACAAGCAGAGCGAGAATGGTAATCGGAACGCCGACTTTCACGTAGTCGATGAAGCGATAGCCGCCGGGACCCATGACGAGCAGATGGGCGGGGTGCGACAGTGGGCTGGCAAAGCTCGAAGAAGCCGAGATTGCCACGGTCATCATCAGCAAGTGCGGTGAAATCCCCAAGGTGCCGGCGGTGCTGAGTGCCACCGGTGCCATCAACACCACCAGTGCCGCCGTGGGAATGATCTGCGTGCCGAGCACGGTCACGGCAAATAGCGCGGCAACAACCCAGTGCGGGCCAAGATAACCGACTGCGGCGATCAAGGCGGCCGCCCCCATCTGCGCTGCGCCCGTGTTTTCGATGGCAGCCCCCAGCGGCAGCATACCGGCGATAAGAAACACGACCTTCCACTCAATGGCCCGATAGGCCTCCTCCATGCTCAAGCATCCAAAAAGCACCATCAACGCCGCCCCGGTAAGGGCGGCAATCGCAATCGGAACAAGGCCGAGAATAGCGCTCAGGATGACCGCCAGCATGATGGCAACGGCGATGCGCGCCTTCTCCAGGCGCGGCGCCCGCGCGGCGGCCTCATCCAGCACGAGAAAGTCGGGATCGCGGGCCAGGCTTTCCAGGCTTTTGCGCCGCCCATAGACCAGCAGGGCATCGCCGAACTGCAGGGGCATGTCCTGAAGTCCGCTGCGATAGGCAAGACCTCTTCTCCAGATGGCGAGCACGCTGATACCATAGCGCTCGCGGAAAAGCAGGTCGCCAAGGGTCCGCCCCGCAAGGGTGGTCCTTGGTGACAGCAGAACTTCCGTAACGCCGATGTGCTGCGACTCCAGTTCGACAACCAGGCCGGATGTCAGCTTGGCGATCTCCAGGTCTTGAAGACCTTCTAGAACTTCAAGATCGTGGGCTGAGCCCTGCAGCACGAGCAGGTCACCGGCCTGCACCTTTTCATCCGGCGAAGGCATGCACAGCAGTTCCTCATCGCGCACGAGGCCGACCACGGTCAGGCCGAATGCATTTCCCAGGCGACTTTCAACCAGATCATGCTCGGCCAGCACCGAGCCCGGTGGCACGCGCACCGCCAACAGCTCGGTACGGTCACCGGCAAGGGCCTTCACCCGTTCCGGCGCCACAAAGCGCAGTTCCGAAACAAATCCCAGGCGGGCCAATTCTTCCAGCGCCTCCCGTTCCCCTTGCAGCAGCAGTCGTTCTCCAGTAACGAGTCGATGCCGCCGCAGATCCTTGACCTCGCCTTCGATTGGACAGTGAAGTGCGATCACATGAACACGATGCTCCCGCCGCAAGCCGCTTTCCGCGAGCGTTGAACCCAGCAGCGGCGATCCTTCGGCAACAAGTCCCTCGGCCACCTGGAGACTTTGTAAAAAGAGATGCTTGACGCGCTCGGACGACTCGACCTGCAGATGCTGGCTGGCGTGAAAGCGGTGCAGGTGGTCGGGACTACCATGCACGATCAGCGTGTCCTCTGCCTCAAGAATGTCGTTCGGGCGAGGAGCGAGCCTCAGCACGCCCTTTCGCTGAAGCGCCAGCACCGTCAAATAGAGGGCCGAGCCCAGCCGGCTCTCGGCGAGTGTTCGGCCATTGAGCAGCGATCCGGTTGGGATGCGGGTGGCGAAGATATGCACGTCGAGTTGGTAGGAAGCACCCAGGGACGCGTGGGTTCCGGCGTCCGCACCCGTGGCGCGGCTGGGGAGTAAGTGACGCCCGATGAGCACCATGAAGGCGATACCGGCCGCGACAATGGCCGCGGTGATCGGGGTGAAGTCGAAGAGCGCGAAGGGGGGCAGACCTGCACTGCGCAGTGCGTCGGTCACCAGGATATTGGGCGGAGTCGAGATAGCGGTGAATGGACCGCCGAGGAGGCAACCGAGCGCCAGCGGCATAAGCAGCCGGGAGGGCGGGCGACCGCTGCGGCGCGCCAGATCCATCGTCGATGGCAGTAAAATGGCGGCGACCGTCACGGTGTTGATCAGCGCCGAGAGCAGGCTGGCGGCAATCATCAAGACAACCATGAGCGTGGCTTCGCTGCCTTTTGCGAAGCGCTGCAAGGGCTGTCCAAGCTGATGGGCGATACCGGTACGGGTCAACCCAGCAGACAGGATGAACAAGGCCCACACGGTGACCACCGCCGGACTGCTGAAACCGGCCAACGCCTCTTGTGCAGTGACCAAACCAGTCAATGCAAGGGCCGACAGCACTAGCAGCCCCACCACATCCACCCGTACCCAGCCCCCGATAAACAGGACGAGTGCTGTAGAGACAATCGTAAGCAGCGTGATGACGTCAAACGACAAGAGAGTCGCCTCCAGAGATTATCGGAATGGAACCGAGTTCATTTTTGATGGGTTTGTGGTATCATAAAAAAGGGAGAATCACGAGCATGAAGATTCCGCCAAAAGCCCAAGCCGCCTGGGCGCGCGCCATCGGGAGATCCAACACCCCATGAGTCGACCTGTTCCCGATAGCGCCCCTCACCCCGGTGAAGCCCTCGTCTGTCGCTTGACGCCGAGCGGTCGCATCGCTGTCCAGGCGGGGTCACCCGAGGATGGCCCGCTGGTTTCGGCCAAGGCCGCCGAGCGGATCCTCGCGGCCTTCGGTGCCGGCCGCGGCAATGGCGTACTGCATCTCGGAGCGGCGGAGCTTTTGACTCCTCTTTCCCCGTCGCTGTCCTACTGGCGCGATGTCGGACGGTTGTTCGTTGGCCGGGTGTGCGGCGCACTCGACCCGACCGACCCGAAAGCGATCGTCGTCCCCGAACCGGACCCCGACGAACTCTCGGCCCTGGCCCAGGCTGTGCCCCCGATGCAGGGCGCCGAGATCCTTTCGACCGCGCTCCTGGGCGACATCTGGTCCGACATTGCAGCCGCGCTGGCGGCCGAGGCCAAGGAATACAAAGACGGCGTCCAGGGGTACCTGCAAAAGCACAGCTCGGTCTGGCATGTGGTGGGCCGCGTCTGCTTCCACCTGGCCGAGAACAAACGCGATCCGGCGTATCCCTTTGCCTTCATCGCCACCTATGTGCACAAGGTCTCCAAGCAGGCAAAGCCGCAGCACCTGCCGCTCGGCAGAGCCCTCAAAGACTACGCCGGGGCCCGAAACCGCCAGAAGCTGCTCGCCCTGCTGGCCCCCCTCTCCCGGGCCGCCGCACAGAGCAGATTCATCCGCGAGCTGGTCGATGCCGGCGACATCTACCATCCCCTTTCCTGGACGCCCAGGGAGGCCCATCGCTTCCTCTGCGAGATCGCCCTGTACGAGCAGGCCGGGCTGGTCGTGCGCATGCCCGACTGGTGGCGCGCCAAGAGCAAGCCACGGCCCAAGGTTTCCGTCTCGGTGGGCGGCAAGGCACCGGCGACCCTCGGGATGAACGCGCTTCTGGACTTCGACGTGAATCTCACCCTGGACGGCAAGAAGCTGTCGAAAAGCGAAGCCGAGGAGCTGCTCACCGCCAGCGACGGCCTGGTGCTGATCAAGGGCAAATGGGTCGAGGTCGACCGCGACAAGCTCTCCCAGGTGCTCGCGCAGTGGCGCGACGTCCAGCGGCAAGCCCAGGCGGGCGGTGTCAGCTTTGGCGAGGCGATGCGCCTGCTTTCCGGCACCCACCTCGGCGGCGGCGACGAGACGGCAGAAGATGCGCGGCCGGAATGGTCGGATGTCATCGCCGGCAAGTGGCTTGCAAAACGCCTGGATGCGCTGCGCTCGCCCGAGTTGCAAGCCGACATCGAAGCCGGGGCGGGGCTGCATGCCGCGCTTCGCCCCTATCAGAAGCTGGGGGTGCAGTGGCTTTCGTCCCTGCGCAGCCTCGAGCTGGGCGGCTGTCTGGCCGACGACATGGGCCTGGGCAAGACGATCCAGGTGCTGGGGGTCCTGTCCATCAGTCGTCGCAACCGGGAGCAAGGGACCGATCTGCTGGTGGTCCCGGCCTCGCTCGTGGACAACTGGCGCCTGGAGATCGAACGCTTCGCCCCCGAGTTGAAGGTGCTCATCGCCCACCCGTCGCGCATGCCCTCAGCCGAGCTGAAGAAACTGCCGAAAAAGCGGGTGGCGGCCCACGACGCGGTGATCACCACCTACGGCACGGCCATGCGCACGGAGTGGATGAAGGCCACCCCCTGGCGCAGCCTTATCCTCGACGAGGCGCAGGCCATCAAGAATCCCGGCTCCAAGCAGACCAAGGCGGTCAAGACGATCAACGCAAGCTGGCGCTTGGCGCTGACGGGAACACCGGTGGAAAACCGCCTCGGCGACCTGTGGTCGATCTTCGACTTCCTGAATCCCGGCCTCTTGGGTTCGGCCAAGGCTTTCAGCGCGCTTTGCAAGTCCTTGGCATCGGGCAAGCAGGGCTACGCGCCGCTGCGCCGGCTGGTGCAGCCGTACATCCTGCGACGGCTCAAGACCGACAAGCGCGTCATCGCCGACTTGCCCGACAAGACCGAGGTCAACGCCTACTGCCCGCTCAGCAAACGGCAGGCTGCGCTCTACCAGCAGTCCGTCGAGGCGATGCGCAAACAAATCGAGGAGCTGGAAGGCATCGAGCGGCGCGGTGTGGTCCTGGCCTTTTTGATGCGCTTCAAACAGATCTGCAACCACCCCTCGCAGTGGCTCGGCGACGGCGGATACGAGCCGACCGACAGCGGCAAGTTCGCCCGCTTGCGCGAACTGTGCGAATCCATCGCGACCCGCCAGGACAAGGTACTGGTCTTTAGCCAGTTTCGCGAGATGACCGAACCGCTGGCCGGGTTTTTGACCGGGGTCTTCGGCCAGAGCGGCGTCGTGCTGCACGGCGGCACAGCGGTCAAAAAACGCCAGAGCCTCGTGGCAAGCTTCCAGGAGGACGACCGGGTGCCATTCATGGTGCTGTCGCTAAAAGCCGGCGGCACCGGGCTCAACCTGACTGCGGCCTCGCACGTGATCCACTTCGACCGGTGGTGGAACCCGGCGGTGGAGAACCAGGCCACGGACCGCGCCTTTCGCATCGGCCAGAAAAAGAACGTGCTGGTTCACAAGTTCGTCTGCCGCGGCACGGTGGAGGAACACATCGACAAGCTGATCGCCGGCAAGCAGAAGCTCTCCGATGAGATCCTCTCCGGCGGCGCCGAATCGGCCTTGACCGAGATGAGCAACGAGGAATTGATCGCGATGGTGTCGCTCGATTTGCAGGGCGCCCTCGCGGAATAGACGACCCAGCGCGGCCGGCGCAACCGCGGATCGCGCATCGACAATAAAGGTGAACCCATGGGCCGGAAATATTACGACAACTGGCCGCGTTACGTTCCGGTGGCCGAGCGCCGCCTGAAGGCGGCGAAAAAGATTGCCAAGATGAAAAAGGCGGGGCGCGACATGGCGCCGATCGAGATCGCCGGGCGCAAGATCGCCGCGACCTTCTGGGGCGAGGCCTGGTGCCAGAACCTCGAAGCCTACAGCGACTACGCCAATCGCCTTCCCCGCGGGCGGACCTACGTGCGCAACGGCTCGGTAATCGACCTGCAAATCGAGGCCGGCTGCGTGCGCGCGCTTGTCAGCGGATCGCACCTCTACGAGGTGGAGATCAAGATCGCGCCCCTGGCCAAGAAGAAGTGGGTCGACATCAAAGGCCGGTGCGCGGGCCAGATCGACTCCCTGGTCGAACTGCTCCAGGGCGCCATCTCCAAGGGGGTGATGGAGATCGTGACCCGCAAGGACGAGGGGCTGTTTCCGTCCCCGCGAGAAATCACCCTCACCTGTTCGTGTCCGGACTGGGCCACGATGTGCAAGCATGTGGCCGCAACACTCTACGGCGTCGGCGCCCGCCTCGATCACGAGCCCGAGCTGCTGTTCACCTTGCGCGGCGTGGACCCGACCGAGATGGTCGCGGCCGCAGTCGCTCAGCCGACCGCCGCCGGCAAGGCACGCAAGGGCCGGGTGCTTGAAACCGACGCGCTTTCGTCTCTCTTCGGCGTCGACATCGACATGAACGGAGCCTCTTCGGAGGATAGTGCAATCCCAGCCAAACCGGCCACCCGAAAACGGCGCGCCGCGGCAGCCGTGAAGCGGCCACCGTCGGGAGCGAACCAGAAGAAGGCGGCGGCAGCGCCAAAGACCCGGAAGGCCGCAACCCCCAAGCCCACCGCCGAGAACGCGACGGCAAAGCAAGCTGCGACGAAGAAGCCCGCCGCGAAGAAGTCTGCCGGCAAGAAAGCCGCGGTCAAAACCACGTCCGCCGGGAAGACGGCCACCGGGAAGTCCGCCCCCAAGAAATCCACGGCCAAGAAGAGCGCAGCGATAAAGCCGGCCACAGAAAAGACCCCCAAGGGGAAGCCGGCTGCCAAGAAAACCGGCAAGACACCCCATCTAAAACCACTACCATAAGGAAATGACGCCATGACCACCAAAAACCTTGTCGCGACCCCCTTGACTTACCTCGACAAAGCCCTGGGAAAGCTTCGGGATTTAGGGCTCATGCCCGCAAAGCCCGACGAGATGCCCGTCATCGCACTGATCAACCAGATCAGCGATCTGGACGAGGCAAAGGCCGTCGCCATCGCCCGGACCCTCAACCACACCACCGTGTTCAACGAGGTCGTCCGGGAACAGATCGTCTCGATGAATGTCGGCGAGCGCTACGAGGGCATCACCAGCGCCTTCGACAGCATCCGCGACGATGCCCAGAAGATGGTCACCCAGTTGGACGACGGAAAAATCGACACGCTGGAACGGCTCCAGAACCTCTGGATGAAGGCCACGCGGGGCGACATCCCCAGCCGCTTCCGCAAGATCAAGGGCAGCTACATGGAAGTGGCCGCCGACACCAAGGACCAGATCGCGCGGGTCAACACCATCCTTGATGCCTACCGGGATTTCCGCGGGGCGCTCAAGGAGGCCCAGGTGCTGGCGCTGCAGCTTCTCAAAAAGGCCGAGGCCGTACTTGAGGGCGCCAAGGGGCGCCTGGTAGCGGCCTCCAAGGCACTCGAGGCCGCGGCCGAAAGCGACGGCGAGGCCGTCGCCAAACTGGAACTGGCCCGGGACGAAAGCCTTCGGGCGCTCCAGGAGGAGGACAAGCGCTACCAGATCGCCAAGGACCTCGCCGAGAACCTGTCGGTCAGCTACAACACCACCGAGGTCGTCATGGCCCGGCTCCTTCAGTCCACCGAGGTCAAGGAGCGGGTCTATTCCCAGTCCGTTTCCTTTTTCGGCACCAACGAGACCGTCTTCACCGCCTTGAACGCCTCCTTCACGAGCCTCCAGGGGCTCCACGAGAGCACCCGCACCCTGGATGCCATGAAGGAGGGCATCAACAAAAGTCTCGAAACCCTGGCCGAGGTGGGGGGCAAGGTTCAGGAGAACGCCCTCAAGGCCGGCTACGGGCCGACCCTCAAGGCCGAGAGCGTCAAGAAGCTCCTGGAGTCCGTCATCGGCTTCCAGGAAAAATCACGCTCCCTGATCGCGGAGATGCGCGAGCTGAGCAGCCGCAACGAGGCGGAAATTCGGCAAGCGGTCGAAGACGGCAAACGCCGCATGGTCGAACTGACCCGCTCCGGAAGGCCATTGCCCCATGCCTGATGCCGCCAAAAACGAGAAAACCGACCTGAACGACGTCATGCTGGCCATGGACGTGGTGGACACCCTGCGCCACGAGGAGGCGGTCCTCGAGCGCGAGCTGGGCCGGGATGACCGGGACCGCCAACTGGTGGAGAAGGTCAAAAAGATCTACGCCTCCCAGGGCATCGCGGTCTCGGAGGCCGTCGTCGCCGAGGGGGTCGCGGCCCTTCGTGAGGAGCGCTTCGCCTACCGTCCACCCGCGCCGGGGTTCCAGCACTGGCTTGCGAAGCTCTATGTCAAGCGGGGCACCTGGGCCAAGCGCGGCCTGCTCGCACTGGCGGCGCTGATCGCCGCCTACGCGGTCTACCAGTTCGTGGTTGTCGCCCCCCAGGCCCGCAGCCGCGCCAAGGCCGTCCAGGAACTGAAGCTCGAGATCGGCCGGCAGCAGGATCGGATCCAGGTGGCTCGGGGCCGCTCCGCCGCCCTGAAGCGCGCCCTTGGGG
>JBAPYE010000328.1:0-5700 GCA_049284575.1 Desulfobacterales bacterium | reverse complement strand
GGTGGCCTGTGTTAGGTGGCTATCGGTAGTTGGAGGGGCCCCGGGAACGGGCTGAACCTTTTCTCACACAGAGCCCGTTGCAGCGTTCTTTGCCATGAAAAGAGAAACCACGAGAACCATTCGGGAGCTTGCCTATTATTCGAGCTTGGGGCTCCAGGTGGCGCTTTCCATCTTTCTGGGGCTTTTCGCTGGAATTTTCCTGGACCGCGCCTTCAACACCCACCCCTGGTTGATGTTGGTTTTTTTAGGGCTTGGCATAGCAGCGGGGTTTCGAAATATCGGGCTGGCCATCAAAAAATCGCGAAACCTGTGAGGGTCGACCTGAAAGGAAAATGGGCGTTGGCCGTTAACATTCAACAGCGTCTGCTCAAATTCGTCACCCGCAGCAACTGGGTCCTGTTCCTGGCCGCCAGCACCATCGGGCTGGGCCTGGCGCCGCTTGATTTTGCCCTGGGAATTATTTCCGGCGGCCTGATCGTAACGGTCAACTTTCATCTCCTGCACCGGACCCTGAAAAGGGCCCTGACCCCCCCGCACCTGGTCTCACACAACGTGGTGCTGGTGAAATACTACCTTCGTTTTTTTGTGAGCGGACTGATCATTTTCTTCCTGATCGCCAAGCATTACGTCAATCCCCTGGGACTTTTCGTCGGTCTTTCGATCGTTGTTTGCAGCATCCTTCTGGCGACCGTGTGTGAAGTCAAAAAACTTTTCTTAAAGGAGGCAACGTAAGGTGGAACATCCCTTTCTCTTTCTGGTCAAGTTGTTCGAGTTAATAGGTCTGGGACATTTTGCACATGCCTACCCCCAAGTGATCTACACGTGGCTGGTCATGCTGTTTCTGATCCTTGCGGGGGCCGCGGCCGCCAAAGGTGTCAGCATGGTTCCCGCCAAGATGCAGAACTTCTTCGAGCTGATCGTCTCGGGCATCGAGGAGTTCATGGTGGACATTACCGGCGAGGAGGGGCGCTGGCTCTTTCCGATTGTCGCCACCGTCTTCATCTATATTCTGACCTGCAACCTCATCGGGCTGGTGCCCGGGTTCTTCCCGCCCACCGCCAGTCTCAACACCACCGCGTCGTGTGCGCTGGTGGTGGTGATCTTCACCCATGTCATCGGGATCAAATACCACGGGGTCAAATACATCAAACACTTCTTGGGACCCGTGTGGTGGATGATTCCGATCATCCTGCCCATCGAACTGATCGGGCATGTCGCCCGCATCCTGTCGCTTTCCTTCCGGCTTTTCGGCAACATGATGGGGCATGAACTGGTGCTGGGCATCCTGTTTGCCTTGGCCGGCGCCTTTTTCGCCCCGCTGCCGATCATGGCCCTGGGGATCTTTGTCGCTCTGGTGCAGGCGTTCGTGTTTTTCCTGCTCTCGGTGATGTACTTCACCGGAGCCATGGAGCACGCACACTAATTTCGCGGATAGGGTCAATTCACATAAACTGGTTTTCATTAATGGGAAATGGAAGAAGCCAGGTAACCTAACTTTAAAGGAGGTAGAAGAGAGTATGGAAGCAGGAGCATTGCAGTTTTTTATCGCTTGTGTGACGGCCGCCGGTTTCGGGATCGCAATTGCAGCCTTTGGTTGCGGCATCGGCCAGGGTATCGGGTTGAAATCCGCCGTGGAAGGCATTGCCCGCAATCCCGAGTCCTCGGGCAAGGTCACGGTTACCATGCTGATCGGCCTCGCCATGATCGAGTCCCTGTGCATCTATGCGCTGGTTGTCTCTCTGATCCTGATCTACGCGCATCCGCAGGCCGGTGCGATTGCGGCTCTTTTGGGCGCCTAAACAGTAACCGCCGAATACCCACCTAAAAGGGGGAGACGTCCTGTGGATGTCTCCCCCTTTGCCGTTTTGCGCTCGGCCGGGCGCCGGCTGAAAGCGGCCCGGCCGGTTCCCCGGGCGCTGCCCCCACCTGCCGGCGGTCGCAGGTGATGCCTCAGTCCCGATCTTCAGCGGCGCTATCGAGCACGGTTTTTAAATACTGCCCGGTCTGTGAGGCGGGGTGTGCGGCAATCGCCTCGGGAGGCCCGCTGGCCAGGATCTGCCCGCCCTCATCCCCGCCTTCGGGCCCCAGATCGATGACATGGTCGGCGGACTTGATCACGTCTAAGTTGTGTTCGATGACGATCACCGTGTTGCCGGCATCCACCAGCCGGTTTAGGACCTCCAGCAGTTTGCGGACATCATCGGTGTGCAGGCCGGTGGTGGGTTCATCCAGGATGTAAACCGTCTGACCGGTGCCTTTCTTGCTCAACTCCCGAGCCAGTTTGATGCGCTGGGCCTCGCCGCCGGAAAGGGTGGTGCCGGCCTGGCCGAGTTGGATGTACCCCAGCCCCACGTCAATCAGGGTCTGCAGGCGCTCCCGCGGCTTGGCGATGCTGCGCAGGAACTGGTGCGCCTGGTTGACGGTCATGTTGAGCACCTCGGCAATCGTGTGCCCCTTGTAGCGGATTTCCAGTGTTTCACGGTTGTACTGTTTGCCTTTGCAGACGTCGCAGACCACGTAGACATCCGGCAGGAACTGCATTTCGATCTTGACGATCCCGTCTCCGCTGCACGCCTCGCAGCGGCCGCCCTTGACGTTGAAGCTGAACCGACCGGGTTTGTAGCCGCGCATGCGGGCCTCGGGCGTGCGGGCGAAAAGCTCCCGAACAAAGGTGAAAATTCCGGTGTAGGTTCCCGGGTTGGAGCGCGGGGTCCTGCCGATGGGCGACTGGTCGATGTTGACCACCTTGTCGATATGCGACAGCCCCTCGATGCGTGTGTGGCTCCCGGCGGGGACCCGTGAACGGTGGAGGTGCTGGGCCAAAAGCCGAAAGAGGGTCTCCAGGACCAGGGTGGATTTGCCTGAACCCGAAACGCCCGTCACGCAGGTCAGACATCCCAGGGGGAAGCGGGCATCCACATGCTTCAGGTTGTTGGCGCGGGCGCCGTAGAGGGTCAGGGCCTGGCCGTTGCCCGGGCGCCTGCTCTGGGGGACCTCAATGCGTTTGCGCCCCGACAAATACTGGCCCGTCAGAGACGTGCCGTGGGCCATGAGGGCTGCGGGGGGGCCTGCGAACACGACCTCACCCCCGTGAATCCCCGCCCCGGGGCCCATATCGACGACATAGTCACACGATCGAATCGTCTCCTCGTCATGCTCCACCACCAGCACGGTGTTGCCCAAATCGCGCATTTTGCCGAGGGCCGCCAGCAGGCGCGCGTTGTCGCGCTGGTGCAGGCCGATACTGGGCTCGTCCAGCACGTAGAGCACGCCCGTCAGCTTGGAGCCGATCTGGGTCGCCAGGCGGATGCGCTGGCTCTCGCCGCCCGATAAGGTGGCCGCCGAGCGCTCGAGGGTCAGATAGCCCAGGCCGACGTTTTTTAGAAAGGCGAGCCGCTCGGTGATTTCCCGGCAGATCCGCTCCGCAATCACGGCTTTTTTGCCCGCCAAGACCAACTGCTGGAAAAAGACGTGGGCGGCCTTGACGGAAAGCGCTGTCACCTGATGAATTTTTTGGCCTCCGACGGTGACCGAGCGGCCCTCCGGGTTGAGGCGCGCGCCCTGACACGCGGGGCAGGGGCGGTGGGTGAGATAGCGCGCGAGCTCTTCCCGGCTCTGGGAGGAGCCGCTCTCCTGGAAGCGCTCCTGCAGCCCGGCCAGGACGCCTTCAAAGGGCTTGCGGTAAATCACCCGTCGGTTGCTGCGTTCAAAGTAAAAGGGGATCTCCTCGTCGCCGGAGCCGTTGAGCAGAACCTGTTTAAAGGTTTCGGGCAGGTCCTGATAAGGGGTGTAAATATCCACGCCGTAGTGGGCGGTCAGGGCGTCGATGAATTCGGTGAAATGCACCGAGCTTCTCTGAGCCCAGGGCGCCACGGCCCCCTCGCGCAGGGACAAAGCCGGGTTGGGGACGATCAGGTGGGGGTCGAACGCGGTGGCGGTGCCAAGACCGTCGCACTGCGGGCAGGCGCCCTGGGGCGAGTTGAAGGAAAAGCTGGCCGGGGAGAGTTCCGGGTAGCTGATGCCGCAGACGGCGCAGGCGGCTTTTTCGCTGAACACCAGGGGCGGGGCGCCCAGCAGGTCCACCACCACGCGGCCCTCGGCAAGCGAAAGCGCCAGTTCCAGGGAATCCGCCAGGCGGCTGGCAATGGCGGGTTTCACCACCAGCCGGTCGACCACCACCGCGATACTGTGCCGGCGGTCTGGCGCCAGCGGGCGCAGGGTTTCGAGCTCCAGCGTGCGCCCGTCGATATGGGCCCTGGAAAAGCCCTCCTTCTTCAACCGTCTGAGGAGTTTTGCATGGCTCCCGGCAACATCCGCGATCATGGGCGATAGAACCTGAAGGCGGCTGCCGGGCGTTAGGTTGAGGACCGTATCGACCATCTGATCCACGGTTTGGGCCGTGATCGGTCGGCCGCAGCGGGGGCAATGCGGGGTGCCCACCCGGGCGTAGAGCAGGCGCATGAAATCATAGATTTCGGTCACCGTCCCGACCGTTGAGCGCGGATTGTGGCCGCCACTTTTCTGCTCGATGGCGATGGCCGGCGAAAGCCCCGCGATGAGGTCGACGTCCGGCTTTTCCATCCGCTCCAGGAACTGGCGGGCATAGGTCGAGAGCGACTCGACGTAGCGTCGCTGCCCCTCGGCGTAGAGCGTGTCAAAGGCCAGTGAGGACTTGCCCGAGCCCGAAAGGCCGGTGATGACGATCAACCGGTTTTTGGGCAGGTTTAGGTCGATGTTTTTGAGATTGTGCTGGCGTGCGCCGCGTACAATGATCTCGTCTGATGTCATCTGCTGGTGCCCTTAGGGCGGGTTTACAAACCACATCCCGAGGACCGCGGGCTTGCCGCTGGCCTCTGCCCCCCTGCCGACGCAACTTTTTTTAAATTTAAGAGTAAAATAAAGAAAAACGAAGAAAAAATCAGGATTAGTTATTGTCCAAAAACTTTTGAGCGTGGTGGATCTGCTTAGAATCCTTAAAAAAAAATCTAAATCGAAATTAAGTGTATTTAAGGGGAGTTGGGGTGTTTATTATTTTAATTCGGATAGAATTCAGAAGGTTATAAAATGTTAATAACTTTCTCACAAAGCTGTGGCAACCGGAATCTATTCGGTTTGACAGTCTCGCGGGTTTCGATTTAGGAAGCGGTCATCTTTTCGGCACCATCTGTCCAAAGCTTTAAATATCTGTTTAATTCACCCAAACCGCTAAATCTTTCGATTTTTTACGGTCTGCCGGGACAAACCCGGCCTTCTGATCCTACCCCTTTCCCTTTTTCTTTGAGACCTAACGGCATGGAATCCATCTGGAACACGGTAAAATCGGACATCAAAGGTAGTATCCCGGGACATTTTTTTCGGATGTGGTTGGAGCCACTCAAATTTATTCGCCGGGAAGCCGACACCGTGGTCTTGTCCTGCCCCAACAACTTTTCCCGCAAACGCATCTGGGCCCAGTACCGGGAACTGCTCGAGGCCGCCTTCAGCCGCGTCAGCGGAGAGCGCCTCGGCCTTTCACTGGAGGTGGTCAACGGAAACGGCCGCGTACACCTCGAAAAGCCGGGGTTTGCGCTGGACTTGCAGCGGACGTTGCCCAGCCTGAACCTCTGCCCTTACAGCGGGCGCTATCTGCGCAAGGATTTTACCTTCGACCAATTCGTGGTCGGCGAAAACAACGATTTTGCCTATACCGCCTCCCTATCC
>JBAPYE010000327.1:0-2211 GCA_049284575.1 Desulfobacterales bacterium | reverse complement strand
GCGATCTGGCCGAAGCCCTGGCCCTTTCAGACCGCATCGCCGTCATGTTCGACGGCCGCATCATGGATATCTTTGCCCCCTCGGACGAAGCCCGCCTGGCGCAGATCGGCCTGCTGATGGCCGGCATCCAGCCGGCGGCGGCCCCAACCCCTTAACGCGCCTTTTCCAGGGTCCCTGCAACCCCCGAAGGGCCGGGGAAACAATTTCCCTGTATCGCCCGGACTGGGCACAAAAATTGCTGAATTCCCGGCATGATGCGGGTCGCGTTTCACAGCCGCCCCCCAAATCCTGAACGACTTGTAAAAAGGATCCCCCCCCGGAAGTTCCCAAAGACGAGGATCGACCATGCCGACCGACCACGCATTCCTGGAATCCATCGACCTCTTCGCCGAGCTGGATCCTCAGATGCGCAAAAGCATCGCCGCCCATTTCGAAACCCTACGCATCACCGGCGGACTTCCAAGCTGTAAAACCGGCCAGCCCTTTGAAACAGGTCAGCGGTTCGCCATGCGGACTGAGGGCATCGGCAAGAAATAATTACACATCTTGCTTGTCTTTTGGCCCTTCACCGGCGGGACATTTTTCAGAGACTTCATGACTTGATCCCCGGGGGTGAGGAGTGCTATAAGCCAAAGTCGGCTGTTTTTGGCCACCCGACGGCGAATTTTGGTCAACCCCGTTTCACAGACCCCAAAGGAGGTGTCATTTGTTCGGCTTGAAAGCCATATCGGCGAACAACGGCTGGGCCATGGCGGTGGTCGGCGCCGCGATCGTGTTTTCGGGACTGGCGATTCTCGCCCTTGTGATCTCCCAAATTCACAAGCTGCTGACCTTTTGGGACACCAAAGATAAATACTTCAACAACGGTTCCCGGAAAAAAGCCCCACCCCCCGAAATCACCGAGAAAAAGTCCCCCCTCGGACCGATCCTGTGTCCTGCCAACCTCCCGTCCCTGGCAATCCTCTACCGCCCGCTGGTGGAAAGCCTCGAAACCCCCTTTCAGCTCATGGATCTCTACGCCCTGGCCCAGGACCGGGATTTTCCGCACCCCCATCTGACCCTCAGCTGCTTTCGCCAGGCCAATTTCTTGATGCCCCAGGGCGACGGCTATTTCACTTGGCATGAACCTCAGGAGAACCAATAGATTCGGTTTAAAGGATAACCATGGACCTGTTTCTTTCATTCTTATCCAACACGGGATATCTGCTCGCCGACTACCGCCACCTCATCATGATCTTGGTGGGCTGCATCTTCGTTTACCTCGGGGTCGCCAAGAAATATGAGCCCCTGCTGCTGGTGCCCATCGGGTTCGGCATCCTGGTGGGCAACGTGCCCTTCTTCAAGGGCTTCGGCATCGGTATCTATGAACCCAACAGCGTGCTTCACTATCTGTACTTCGGCGTCACCACCGGGCTTTACCCCTCGATCGTTTTTTTAGGCCTGGGCGCCATGACCGATTTCGGCAGCTTGCTGGCCAGGCCCGTCCTAATGATGCTCGGGGCGGCCGCCCAGATGGGGATTTTTTTCACCCTGCTGAGCGCCCTGGCCCTGGGGTTTCTGCCCCCAGAGGCGGCCTCGATCGCCATCATCGGGGGCGCGGACGGCCCGACCTCGATCTTTCTGACCGCCAAGCTGGCGCCGCATCTGATCGGGCCGATCGCCATCGCCGCCTATTCCTATATGGCCCTCATCCCGGTGATCCAGCCGCCCATCATGCGGCTGTTGACCACCCGCGAGGAGCGCCGGATCCGCATGCCCGAGCTGCGCGAGGTCTCCAAGCGCGAAAAACTGATTTTTCCGGTGGTCGGCGTGCTGCTCTGCTGTTTTCTGGCGCCCACCGCGCTGCCGCTCCTGGGCATGCTCTTCTTCGGCAATTTCCTGAAGGAGTGTGGGGTCACCGACCGCCTGGCCCACACCGCGCGCACCGCGATCATCGATACGGCCACCATTCTGCTGGGGCTCACCGTGGGCTGCAGCACCCAAGGGGATGTTTTTCTGACGACCAAATCCGTGGGCATCTTTATTCTGGGCTCGATCGCCTTCAGCATCGCCACGGCCTCGGGCATCATCTTCGCGAAGATTATGAATCTCGCACTGAAGGAAAAGATCAACCCCCTCCTGGGGGCCGCCGGGGTATCGGCCGTTCCGGGTTCCGCCCGCGAGGTTCACCTCATGGGCCAGCGCGAGGATCCGACCAATTACCTGTTGATG
>JBAPYE010000326.1:0-9102 GCA_049284575.1 Desulfobacterales bacterium | reverse complement strand
GCCACAAACGTGAATTCCTCCTCAAGTTCGCCAGGGACCGGCGTCGCTGGCTGTACTGGATGTTTGAAGCCAAAAAGCGATACGGACTGTGCATCCTCGATTACGCTGTCACCTCAAACCACATCCACTTACTGGTGGAAGATAACGGTGGCGCAAAGACGATCGCACGTTCGATCCAGTTGGCGGCCGGCAGAACGGCCCAGGAGTTCAATCGCCGTAAAGGCCGCAAAGGCGCCTTCTGGGAAGACCGATACCATGCCACTGCCGTTGAAACCGGCCAGCATCTTTGCCAATGTCTCGTTTACATCGATATGAATATGGTTAGAGCGGGCGCGGTCACCCATCCCCGCGAGTGGGCGCATGGCGGTTATCGCGAAATCCAATATCCCCGGCAAAGGTATCGGCTGGTTGATCGGGAGCGTCTCCGTGATCTGTCAGGCTCCAGCGGCAGCGACAATTTCTTTGACGCCCACGCGTCATGGGTCGAGGAAGCGCTTCGGGTGGCAAAGCACCAGCGGGACACCCGATGGACCGAAAGCGTCGCTGTGGGAAGCCGGCCTTTTGTTGAAACCATCAGGATGAAGCTGGGGCATGTGGTGCGAGGGCGAAAGGCGCGCGAAACGTCGGCCGGGTGGGAGTTGAGAGAGGACATTTCACCATACAACACCGATTTTTCTTCCCAAAATGGCGGTTTAAGGCCTGAAAACCTATACCTTTGGAATGAAACCGTCGCATTTCCGAGAGGTTAGTGCGGCCCGACCCCCATTGCGTTCCATTGCTGTTTCCCTAAGCTGTTACCGCGATCCCGGAAGAAGAGAAGAGCCCTCATGCCGCAGTCCCCTGCCACAAACGTCGACCCCCAGCGCTGGATGGGGTTCATTGTCCTGTGCCTGATCTACTTTCTGGTTTACTTTCACCGGGTCTCCACATCGGTCCTGGCCCCGGAACTGCTGACCGCGTTTCAGACCAACGCCACGGTCCTGGGCCTGATGTCCTCGATGTACTTTTACCTGTATGCGCTGGAGCAGCCCATGGTGGGGTATCTGGCGGACCGCTTGGGACCCCGGCGGGTGGTGGGCTGGTGGACCCTGGTGGCCGCAACCGGCTGCGCGCTGTTTGCGATGGCCCCCTCGGTGGGCTGGGCCGCCGCCGGCCGCGCGCTGATCGGCTTCGGCGTCGGCGGCGTCTATGTTCCGGCTTTAAAGGCCCTCTCCCAGTGGTTCAGCCGGCGGCGTGTGCCCCTGGTTCTCGGCCTGCTGCTGGCGTGGGGCAACCTGGGCGCCGTGGTGGCCACCACGCCCCTGGTCTGGATGTCGAGCCGCTGGGGGTGGCGGGCCTGCTTCTGGGTCATCGGGGCCGCCACCTTCAGCCTGGGCCTGATCACCCTGCTGGTGCTGCGCGATCACCCGCATACCGAAACGCCGTGCACACCCGCGGAAGGTCAAGACGGCGCCGCCCCGCCGGCATCCGCAAGCCCATTTGGGCAGGCCCTTCGGGTGCCCCGCTTCTGGATCGTGGCCGCGCTGTTCTTCATTCTCTACGGCAGCATCCTCGCTTTCCAGGGGCTGTGGGCAACCCCTTTCCTGGCCGAGGCCCTGGGGGTCGACCACCTGCTGGCCAGCCAGCTCAACATGCTGATCCCGGTCGGCTTCATGGTCGGCGCCCCCGGCTGCGGGTGGTTTTGCAGCCGCTTTGGGGTGGACAAGACCCATGTCTTTATCGCCATGGTAGCGGTGCTAGCCGTGCTCTGGAGTGGGATTACGTTTGGCGTCCAGTTGCTGGGGATCTTCGGGATGGCGGGTCTGCTGCTGGTCCTGGGGGCCGTTACCGGCGGTTTCTGCAATGTTCTGTGGGCCCTGGTTTACGACACCACCCCGCCCACCATCCTGGGGGTCACCACCGGTCTTCTCAACCCTTTTCCCCTGTTGGGCGTTGCCGTCTTTCAGGTCCTGACCGGGGCGGTCATGGACCGCGTCGACCGGGTGGGTGACGTTTACTCGACCGCCGCCTACCAGCAGGCCTTTCTGGTCTGCCTGATCGCCACCCTCTTCTGTCTACTGCTGTCCCTGGCGTTGAAGGGCAGGCTGGCGCCCGACCGCCGGTTATAGGGGCTATTGGGGCCGTCAGCGCGCCATCGCGCGCACCCGGGCAAGCGCGGTTTCCATCGCCCGGCAGGCGTCGTCCAGGTCTTGGGGGGTGTGCGCGAGGGACACGAAGGCCGCCTCGTACTGGGAGGGGGCCATGTAAATGCCCTGGTCCAACATGGCGCTAAAAAACACCTTGAACTGTTCGGGGTCGGAGCGCACGGCCTCCTGGTAGTTGCGAACCGGCCCTTTCTGGAAAAAGAGGGTGCTCATGGAGCCGATGCGGTTGGTGCACAGCGCGACACCCGAGGCGGCGACGAGGGCCTCGACCCGCCGGTAAAAGGTCTCGGCCTTGGCGTTGACGGCGTCGATCACGTTCTCGTCCCTGATCGTCGCCAGGGTGGCGATGCCGGCGCTGACCGCCAGCGGGTTGCCGGAAAGCGTCCCGGCCTGGTAAACCGGCCCCTGGGGAGACATCAAGGCCATGATCTCCCGGCGGCCACCGTAGGCCCCGATGGGCAGGCCGCCGCCGATGATCTTCCCCAGGGTCGTGAGATCCGGGGTGATGCCGAAATACCCCTGGGCGCCGCCGGGATGCACCCGAAAGCCGGTGATGACCTCGTCGAAGATCAGCAGGCTGCCGTATTCGCGGGTCATCGCGCGCAGCGCTGCGAGGTACCCCGGCGCAGGCAGGATCACGCCCATGTTGGCCGGGACCGGCTCGACGATCAGGGCGGCAATCTCGTCGGGGAAGGCCGTGAAGAGCGCCTTGACCGCCGCCGCGTCGTTGTAAGGGGCGATCAGCGTGTCGGCCGAAACCGAACGGGGCACACCGGGGCTGTTGGGCTCGCCCAGGGTGGTGAGCCCCGAGCCGGCCTTGATCAGGAAGCTGTCGCCGTGGCCGTGGTAGCAACCTTCGATCTTGATGATCTTTTCGCGCCGGCTGTAGGCGCGGGCCAATCGCACGGCGCTCATGGTGGCCTCGGTGCCGCTGGAAACCAGGCGCAGCATTTCCACCGCGGGCATCATCTCAGTGATCAGCCGCGCCAGGACGATCTCCTTTTCGGTGGGCGCCCCGTAGCTGGCCCCGTCCTCCAGCGCCGCGAGCACCGCCGCCTTGACCGCCGGATGGGAGTGCCCCAGCAAAAGCGGCCCCCAGGAGTTGACGAAATCGATGTAGCTGTTGCCGTCCACGTCGTAAAGCCGGCTGCCCTCGGCGCGCCGGATGAAAATCGGGTCGCGACCCAGGCCCTTGAAGGCCCGCACCGGCGAGTTGACGCCGCCGGGGATCAGTTTGCAGGCCTGGTCGAACAGCTCTCGGCTTTTCACGGATGCTTGCATGCGGGTCGTCCTCTATCTGAAAGGGTGGTCTGCGGGTCGCTGCAAAAAAACACGGACGTGAAACGGGATCGGGGGGTGGGGTGCCGCCAGGCCGCACCCGTCGGCGGCTGTCCGGACAGGAACCGGCAGCGGCAACAGCGTCGAAGGGCCTAAAAAGAAGCGGGATGTGGGGTGCCGGTTTGCCGGGGTACTCAATCGCCGACAGCCTTGCCCCGGTAGGTGAAGAGTTCCTCGATCAGGCTGATGTTCTGGGCATCCAGGCAGTTTTCACCCTGCAGGTGCTTGAGCTGCAGCACGATGGCCTGCAGGTATTTCTTGGCCAGCGAGCGCGTCAGACGCTCCACCTGGAAGTAGGCGCTTTCATCGAAGCGGTCGCGCACCCGCGCGAGTTCCTCGCGTCGGATGGTTTCCACCTGGGTTTTGACCGCCTGGATGACGGGGTTGATCCGCAGGGATTCGCGCCAGTCGATGAATTTCTGAAGCTCCTCGGCGATGATGCGCTCCACCGTGTCGACCGACTGCTCACGCTTGACGAGATTGCACGTCACCACCTCCTTGAGGTCGTAGACATTTTTGAGCACCACCTCGGGAAGCGTGCCCACCCCCGGGTCGAAATCCCGCGGCACGGCCAGGTCGACAATCAGCAGCGGCCCCTTTTCGCGGTTTTTGAGAATGGCCGTCATGTCACCGGCCTCGAAGAGGCAATGGTTGGAATCGGTGGCGCTGACAACGGCGTCGGCCCAGGCCAGTTCGTCGCGCAAACCATAGACCGATACGGCCCGTCCGCCCACCTCGGCCGCCAGGGCCGCGGCTTTTTCCAGGGTGCGGTTGGCGATGACGATCTCGCCGGCCTGGCGTTTGGCCAGGATCCGGGCGCTGATGCTGCCGATTTCGCCGACCCCGATGACCAGCACCGAGGCCCCTTTGAGGTCCCCGCAGAAAGCCTCGGCCAGGTCCACGGCGGCGGCGGCCGTGGAGCAGCAGCCCTTGTTGATCTCGGTTTCGTTCTTGGCGCGTTTGGACGCCCGGAAAGCGGCATGAAAGAGCTTGTGCAGCAGGGTGCCGGCCGTTCCGGCGCGGCAGGCCGTCCCGTAGGCGCCCTTCACCTGACCGGCGATCTCGTTTTCGCCCACCACGACCGAATCCAGACCGCAGGCCACGTTGAACAGATGGCGTTTGGCCTCATCACCGACCTTGAAATAAAAATGCTGCCAGGCCTCGCCGGGGCTTTCCCCCTTGAGCGCCCGCAGATGCGCCCTGAAAACCGGCCGCAGGTCGACGCTCTCCGCGGCGACCGCATAAAACTCGGTCCGGTTGCAGGTGGTCAGGATGGCGATCTCATCAATTTGGGGGTGCTGATGAAGCGTCTGGAGCGACGCCATGACCTCTTCGCTCTTCAGCGCGTAACACTCGAGTTGATCGATGGCGGCGGCCTTGTGATTGAGGCCGAACAAAACAACTTGCATGGGCACAACTCCTGTCAGGAGATGTTCGGGTCGCGGCGAAATTTGACGGTTCCGCAAAAAGCAATTTCTGCGTTGCGCCTGGCTGATTCGGGCACTGGGGCTTGCACCTGTTTTTAGAGTGCGGCACGTGGTGGCCACAGCACCAATCCCCAAGGCAGCCTTTTAGCATTCATTGCCGACAGTTTCAACCCAATTTTACCGCGAAAAAAGGTCAGCCATCTGCCGCCGGCCGCACCCGGCAGGCGATCGCCTTGAGATTGGGGGTGCCGAACTCCCGCCCGAGGGTCGCGGTGCTGGTCAGCATGTTGAAGTTGGCGCTTTGCCAGTCGAACTGGGCGGCCGCCCCCTTTTCGGGAAACCACCAGCCGTATGCGGCGAACACCACCCCCGGGCGGACCGCGTCGGTCACCCGGGCCTGCTGGGTGACGGCCCCGTGGGGGGTTTCAATGACCATCGCCGCACCGTCGGCAATGCCGCAGAAAGCCGCCGTCTCAGGGTGAATTTCGGCCTCGGGCCGGTCGCTCTTGCGGCGCAGGCCCGCCACCCAGCGATAGGAGGAGTGCAGATAAAAGCGGTTTTTGAAACTGGTCAGCAGCAGGGGAAATGCCGGGTCCGTTTCCTCGGCCGCCAGCTGCCCGGCGGGCAGGGGATTTAGCTTGAACTTGGGCGCCCGGCTGAGCGCCAGCTCGACCTTGCCGGTGGGGGTTTTGAACCCTTTGGCGCGGTACTTGTGAAACCGCTCCGGGCCGGTGAGATAGCCCTTTTCAACGAACTCGCGGTAGGTCAGCCCGGCGGGTTTGAGCAAAAGCTCGAGAAAGCCGGAGGGGTCCTCGAACCAGTGCTCGGGCGGGGTGGTGCGTTTGCCCAGCTCGTTTATGATTTTCAGATCGGGCCAGCAGCCCGCCGGCGGGTCGACCACCTTGGGCCGCGCCAGGATGATCCCGTGGCCCAGGCCGTAGTGGCCGATGTCGTCGAACTCGAAATGCGTGGCCGCCGGCAGCACCACGTCGGCGAAGGCCGCCGTGGGGGTCATGAAGACGTCCGCGACCGCCAGAAAATCAAGCGCCAGCAGGGCCTCTTGGGTCTGGCGGCTGTCGGCGTAGCCCAGCAGGGGGTTGGTGCACTGCATGTAGGCGGCGCGCACCGGGTAGGGCTCGCCGCTGAGCACCGCCTGCCGGAAATAGGCCGGCGGCACAGTCATCAGCCGGGGGATGGCGCCGTGATGGGCGTGGATCATGTCGAAGCGCTTGTCGGGAAGCAGGTCGGCCCGCACGAACGGTCCCAGGCCGAGAATCCCGGGTTCGTTGGCTTGGATGTTGCCCCCGGGCACGTCCAGGTTGCCGCAGACGGCCATCAGGCAAACCAGCGCGCGGGCGGCATCGAAATTATGGACGGTCTGCTCGATGGGGTTGCCCCACTGAATGGCGGCCGGACGGCCTTGGGCGTAAAAACGGGCGCTCTCCCGGATCAGCTCCGGGGACAAGTCGGTGATCGGCGCCACCTTTTCCGGGGAGAAACCCCGCACGTGCTGGGCCAACTGGTCGAAACCGTGGGTCCAGCGGGCGACGAAGTCGGCATCGTAGAGGCCCTCGGTGACAATCACGTGCAGGAAGGCCAGCGCCAGGAGGTGATCCGTGCCGGGCCTCAAGGGCAGCCAGAAACGGGCCCGCTCGGCCAGCTCGGTGCGGCGGGGGTCCACGATCATCAGGGCGGTTCCCCGGCGCAGCTGCTCGAGCAGCAGGCTGTGGATCGCACCCTCCTCGTTGGTCCAGGTCACGTTGCTGCCCCAGAGCACCACCAGCTCGCTTTTCTGGTGGAAATCGGCCACCGGGTAGAACCCGCAGGTGTGCATGCCGGCGACCTCGCGCGGGGCATGACACACGTCCTGGACCGCCACCAGGTTGGGCGAGCCGAAAAGGTTGGCCAGGCGGATCAGGGCGAAGTGCTCGAGGCCCTTGGGCATCCCCTGGCAGAAGGCCACCGCGCGGGCGCCGTGCGCCTCCCGGGTTTTCACCAGGCCGGCGGCAACCGTCTCCAGCGCTTCCTCCCAGGAAATCGGCTGCCAGTGCCCCTCGCCGCGTCGGCCGGTGCGCTTGAGCGGCTGACGCAGCCGATCGGGGTGGGTCAAACGCTCGGCCGAAACCCGCCCCTTGTGGCAGACGTAGCCGCGGTTCAAAAAGCCGTCGGGATCGCCCTTGATCTTGACGATCTGGTTGCCCTCAACCCCCACCAACAGACCGCAGCCGCCGTGGTCCATGCGGGCGCAGTGGGTCTTGACCCACCGGATGTCATCCGTCATCTGAATCTCCCCCTTCCAACTGTGACAGTTCCGTAAAATGGCCAATTTCCGCGTTGCGCCGCATCTCGAAGTCGCTGCGGCGTACAGTAGTACGCCTCACTCCTCGAGATTTGCGCGCCTTGAACTTGGCCATTTGTCGCGGTAGGAATGCCGGTTGCCCGGCACCCCCCGCACAGATCCCGGCGTGCGGGATTACCGCACCGGGCTCCTGCCTCGGGTCAGACGCGGAGGCGTTGGTTCGGGTACGGGTGTACGATGCGCACTCTGGGAATCCATTTTTCTTTCCAGTGCTTGAAGCGGGACCAGGTCAGGCTTCGCCCTTTTTGGCTGCGACGGCGCAAGGCTTTAAGCCATGATCTGACAGCCTGGGTGTGGAAGGCGCTGAGGGACTCGGCATTTCCGGGAACACCATAGTAATTGATGTGCCCCCGGATCACCGACGCCAGCCATCGACCCTGCAGACAGATCGGCAGATGTCGCTTGCGCCTCAGAGCCTGGTTGACCTCTTTGAGCTTCGCCCGCATCCGCTTGGCGATGGTCTTGCGGCGGACCGTAAAGCCTCCGTCGCTCCTGCGCTTGGCGCAGCAGTGGGTAAAACCGAGAAAGTCGAACGTTTCCGGTTTTCCCTCCCCTCGCTTCTGGCGTGTTGCGGCGGCAAAGCGCCCGAACTCGATGAGCCGGGTCTTTTCCGGGTGAAGCTCCAGATTAAATTGAGCCAACCGTCGGGCAAGCTCCCTTTGGAACCGCTCGGCATCGGATCGGTACTGGAACCCCAAAACGAAGTCATCGCAATAGCGTATGATGTAAACTTCGCCCTGTGCGTGGTGGCTACGCCACCAGTGCACCCAAAGGTCCAGAACGTAATGCAGATAAATATTCGCCAAAAGCGGCGACAGCACTGCACCCTGAGGTGTCCCAACCTCCGTCTTGGACCATTGCCCGTCCTCGGACACCCCGGCTCGCAAAAATTTGCGGATCAGCCGCAGTATCCGTGGATCGGCGACGCGGTGTTCCACAAACTTCATCAACCACCCGTGATCGAGCGTGTCGAAAAAGCCGCGGATATCCGCGTCCAGCACCCAACTCACCTTGCGTTGCGTGATCGCCACGTACACGGCGTCCAGCGCGTGGTGTTGGCTTTTGCCCGGCCGGAAGCCGTAGCTGAAGCCAAGGAAGTCCTCCTCGTAGATCTGCTCGAGGACCCACACCAGGCACTTCTGGACGATCTTGTCCTCCAGGGCGGTAATGCCGATCGGACGCTGCCGGCCGTCGGGCTTGGGTATCCACACCCGCTTGCTCGGATGAGCCCGGTAGCGGCTCGCCTGGATGCGATCATGAAGATCGGCCAGGCGCTCTTCGAGCCCCTGCCCGTACTCCTGCCACGTCATCTCGTCGATCCCGGCGGCTGCGTCGCGCTTGAGCGCGCCGTAGGACTGTCGCAGAAGATCGACGCTGATATGGTGCAACAAACTGGTGAATCGCTGCTGTCCGTCCCTTCGGGCTGCCTCCCGTACCCTGCCCAGGTCGCTCGACGCGCCTTTCGGACGCTGCGTTCCGCACGCGGTCGCCTGTTCAAGGTTCCCCTTGGCCACGGGCCTTTTCTCCACGGACTCCGGCGGTGGTTGGTCGTGCATTTGGCAGGATTGAGCACCTTTGTTCGTCCGCTTCATCGATACTATGCCCGTGTCCGACTTCCCGGTCGCGTGCGTGTCGGAATTGCGGCACATGCCTTCTCCGACCGGACCGACCGCGGGATACGGCCGATCGCTTCCGGGATCTCCCGGTTTCCGTGCAAGGCGTTTGTGTACATGCCCTGGTTCTTAGACTCCGCGGGTCCGGTACGCCACTCGCGATATCGCGGCGCACCGTGCGGCCTTCCCACATTCGTAACTGGGTCGGCAACCCGGAGGCG
>JBAPYE010000325.1:0-46716 GCA_049284575.1 Desulfobacterales bacterium | reverse complement strand
GCGCCCGCGACCGAGCCCACCGAGCCGGTCGAGGCGGCTGCCGAATCGCCGCCGGCGCCGGTCGAAGCCACTGCCGCTGAACGCCCCAAGAGCACTCTCGTCGCCAAATCCGCAGCGCCCCAGGCCCTGGCGGTCTTGGCGGTCGAGGAAACCTGGCTGAAAGTTATCACCGATAACCAGCGCCCGGTGGAATACCTGCTCAAGCCCGGCCAGAAAGTGGCCCTTGAAGGTCAGAGCGGCTTCAATCTGCTGATCGGCAACGCAACGGGCCTGAAACTGACCTTTAACGGCAGACCGGTCAAGGTCCCCGGTAAAAGCGGGCAGGTGGTCACCCTGCAGCTGCCCTGAGGGAAGTGGGGGTAGCCGGAGAACCGATATGCAACGCGATCGCAGCAAAATACTGGCGGACAGCATTCGGCGCCTGCTAAGGCGCGGGGCCTCGACTCACCTGCGCAAGATTGTCAGAAAAACCCATGCCGCCGACCTGGCGACGGTATTCCAGACGCTGTCGCCGGCACACCAGCAGCGGCTATTTGAACTGATCGAGGACCGTGAGCAGAAAGGGATTATTCTCAGCGAACTGGATCGCGACACCTTTCTGGATTTCAGCGAGGATCTTGACCTGGATGAACTCGTCAAAATCCTCGAAACCATGCCCAACGACGACGTCACCGACCTGATCGGCCAACTCCCCGAGGCGCGTTCCAGCGCGGTCCTGGAAAAGATGAAAAAGGAGCACTCGGCGCAGGTCGAGGGCCTCCTGAGCTACCGGGACGATACCGCCGGCGGCATCATGGTGACCGATTTCATCGCCCTGCGGGAGGAGTGCACCGCGCGTGAGGCGATCGCGTCTCTGCAGAAGGAGTATCAGGATGTGGAGATGCCCTTTTACCTCTATGCGGTCGATGAGAACGGCCGCCTGGTGGGCGTCAGCTCCCTGCGGCAGTTGGTGCTGGTGCCGCCCGAAACGCCGCTGAAGGCGTTTATGACCACGGATGTTTTTTCAGTTCAGACCGACATGGACCAGGAGGAGGTCGCCAAGATGGTGGCCCGCTACGATATCCTGGCCGTGCCCGTGGTCGATGAGTCCCATCGGCTGGTGGGGATCGTCACCGTTGACGACGTCATCGACATCTTCCGCGCCGAGGCGACCGAAGATATCCTCAAAATGGCCGGTGTGGGGGAGGAGTTCATTGAAACCAAGTCGATCTACAAGAGCACCCGGATGCGTCTGCCGTGGCTTTTTGCCAGTTGTTTCGGCGGCATCGTGGCTTTTTACGTCATCAACCACTTCGAGTCCAGCCTGACCCGTTTCGCCTTTCTGGCCGCATTCATCCCGGTCATCATGGGCATGGGGGGCAATATCGGCACCCAGACCTCCACCATCGTGGTCCGCGGACTGGCCACGGGACGCTTGCTGGTGCGCGATCTTCGCAAGATTGTGTTCAAGGAGCTGGTCATCGGGGGGATGCTGGGGGTGTTTTACGGCCTGCTGATCGGCGGGGTCGCACAGGCCCGCTACGGCCGGTTGAGCTTTGCCCTGGCGGTCAGTCTGGCGGTGCTCTCCTCGATGGCGATCGCCGCCTTGGTGGGCTCCCTGGTGCCCATGCTCTTCGCCCGCCTGAACATCGACCCGGCGGTGGCCACGGGCCCCTTCGTGACCACCGCCATCGATATCATCAGCGTGTTCTTTTACTTCCAGATCGCAACCATCCTTCTGGGCATCTGACATGGCATCCTTTTCCACCCCGGCCATCACCCTGCGGCGCATTCAGCACGGCGACTTCGACGTGATCCTCAACTGCTTTACCCTGGCGCGCGGGAAAATGTCGGTCATCGCCAAGTACGCCAAAAAGAGCACCCGGCGCTTTGGCGGGGTGCTGGAGCTCTTTTCACTGCTTCAGCTGCAGTGCTCGGCGGGCCGCGGCCTGCCGGTCCTGCAGGAGGCCGAATTAAAGCAGCCCTTTGCCGGCATCCGCGGAAATTACAGGAAAACCGCCTACGCCAGCTACTGGGCGGAGCTGATCAACCTGTGGATGGAAGAAAACGTGGCCAACCCGGCGCTCTTCAACCTGTTGGCGCACGTACTGACCGAACTGGACGGCGGCGATGCCGCAGATGCGGCGGTCCTGAACCTTCTGTTCCAGGTGCGCTTCATGGCGCTTGCCGGGTTTCTGCCGGAACTGACCGCCTGCTGCGCCTGCGGCTGTGAGCTCGAGCAACTCCAGAACCGGGGGCTGCGGATAGACCCCGTACGGGGCGGTGCGGTCTGCGGCCGCTGCGGCGGCGCTGGCAACACTCTGGGCGAATTGGCCAAGGGGACTCTCAAACTGCTGCAGTGGCTTGGCTGCAGCGATCTGACCCAGGCCCGGCGGGTGCGCTTCTCAGCGGCCGCCGTGGCCGAAAGCACCGTGTTTTTGGAAACCTTTGTGCCCTATCACCTGGGCAAAACCCCGCGCAGCCTAAAGTTCCTGCGGGAAGTTCGCTGAAACAGGCGCCGGTTTGCCCCCCTTTGATTTTGCGCTGACCCAGAGATTGAGCAAAATGAGGTGGCTTGAAATTGGCTTTCGGGAGAAGACGTTATGCCCTCGTCCCTGCACCAGGTGCTGGCCGCCCAACCGGTGAGCGCCTCGGCCCCCTGCCGGATCGATATGGGGGGGACCCTGGACATCAGCACCTTTCACCTGCCCCTGCGGCGGCATGCACCCTGCACCGTCAACCTCGCCATGGCGCTGCGCACCCGAGTTGACCTGCAGCCCTATGACGTGGGACAGGTCAAAGTCTCTTCGCGGGGATTTGAGAGTGCGGTTTTCCCAACGAACCGGGCGCCTTTTCGGCATCCCCTGGGGCTGATGTTCGCCATTGCGGCTTTTTTCGATGCCGACGGCGTTCACATCCGGATCGACTCGGCATCCCCACCCCGCAGCGCCCTCGGCGGGTCCTCGGCGGCGGCTGTGGCCCTGGTGGCCGCCCTGCAGGCCGCCGCTGAACGGGCAGGTTCCAAGCGCCGGCTTGCCCGTCGGGAAATTGCCCTGCTGGCCCACGCCATCGAAGCCAGTGTCGCCGGGGTCCCTTGCGGGGTCCAGGACCAGCTGGCCGCCGCCTTTGGCGGAGTCAACGTCTGGCATTGGCTCTCCGGTTTCGGGGAGCCCGCCTTTCGCAAGGAGGAGCTGCCCCCCGCGCCGGGGGATGAAGCGCTGGCCGATCACCTGCTGCTGGCCTACTGCGGGGTGCCCCATGAATCCAAAGATGTCAACGGCCGCTGGGTCCGGCAGTTTCTGGCCGGGGTGAAACGCGCACACTGGGAGGAGATCGCCGCCCTGACGCGCCAATTTGCCGCCGCTCTGTTTGCCCGTGATTTCCAAACCGCGGCGGACGTCATGAACCGTGAAACGGCCGTGCGTCGAGAATTGACCCCGGCGGTTCTCGACGCCACCGGTGAAAAACTGGTGGCCGCAGCCATCGGTGCCCGCTGCGGTGCCCGTTTTAGCGGTGCCGGCGGGGGCGGCTGTCTCTGGGCGCTGGGCCCGCAGACAGCCATCCAGCAGCTGGCGCCGGCGTGGCGCAGGATTCTGGATGCGGTTGCCGGTGCCAGGCTGCTGCCGCCGCGCATCGACACCCGCGGGGTGGCGGTCGATCTTCTGGACCCGGGCGCCGTCGGCGGGGAGCCAACCGCCGGCGCTTGAGATTCCTCCCGGTCTTCGTCAAAACCTTATCAACGCCCAAGGAAGGTATCATGTATTTTCAGGATGTCATTTTCGCGCTACAGAAATTCTGGGCCCGCAAGGGCTGCGTCCTGGTCCAGCCCTACGACATGGAGGTCGGCGCCGGGACCTTTCACCCCACAACGCTCCTCAAGGCCCTGGGCCCGGAGCCCTGGAAGGTCGCCTACGTGCAGCCCTCGCGGCGGCCCACCGACGGGCGCTACGGTGAAAACCCCAATCGGCTGCAGCACTACTACCAGTTTCAGGTGATTCTGAAACCCTCCCCGCCGGACGTTCAGCAACTCTACCTGCAGAGCCTCAAGGTGTTGGGGGTCGAGCCGCTGGAGCACGACATCCGTTTTGTGGAGGATGACTGGGAATCCCCCACCCTGGGCGCCTCCGGCCTGGGGTGGGAGGTCTGGCTGGACGGCATGGAAGTTACCCAGTTCACCTATTTTCAACATGCCGGCAGTATCGAGCTCTATCCGGTGTCGGTGGAACTGACCTACGGTATCGAGCGTATTGCCATGTACCTGCAGGGCATCGACAATGTCTATGACCTGCGCTGGAACGAAACGGTTTCCTACGGGGACGTTCACCACCAGCAGGAAGTCGAGCAGTCGGGCTATAACTTCGAAATTGCCGATGTGGCCATGCTGCTGGAGCTCTTCAACCGCTTTGAAGCCGAATCCCAGCGGGTGATGGCCGCGGGCCTGGTGCTGCCGTCTTATGAGTACTGCCTCAAGTGCTCCCACACCTTCAACCTGTTGGACGCCCGCGGCGCCATCAGCGTGACCGAGCGCACGGGTTACATCGGGCGTATCCGAAACCTGGCCCGGGCCTGCGCCGAGGGGTATCTCAAACAGCGGGAGACCATGGGGTTTCCGCTGATCAAAAACGCGAGCTGAGCCGCCGGCGCATACGGACTCGTGAAAATTCGAGTTTCCGGTAGAGCCGCACAAAAGGAAAAAAAGAGATGAACCATCCGTTATTGCTTGAAATCGGAACCGAGGAGATCCCGGCGGGCTACATTGAGCCGGCCCTGGCGGCCCTCTCGCGGGTCCTGCAGGAGAAGCTCGCCGCGGCGCGCATCGACCATGGCGAGGCCCGTGTGTACGGCACCCCGCGGCGCTTGGCGATCCTGATGGAGGCCGTGGCCGACCGCCAGAAACCGCTGACCACCGAGGTCACCGGCCCGCCCGCCACGGTCGGCTTCGACCCCCAGGGCAAGCCCACCGTCGCGGCCCACAAGTTCGCCGAAAAGGTCGGGGTTTCCGTCAAGAATATCAAGGTCGTCGAGACCCCCAAGGGGGCCTACCTGGCGGCCCGTAAAACCGAGCGCGGCCTGGCGACCCTGACCCTGCTCAAAACCATTTTTCCGGAGACCATCGTCGCGCTGCCGTTTCCTAAAACCATGCGCTGGTCGGACTACCACACGGCCTTCGCGCGGCCGGTGCATTCGCTGCTGGCGTTGTTGGGCGGCCGGGTGGTGGCCTTCGCCCTGGAGGACATCAAAAGCGGCCGCCACACCTGGGGCCATGCCTTTCTGAAACCCGGACGCATCAAGATTTCCCAGCCCTCGGAATACCTCGAGCGGCTGGAGGCGGCTTGGGTGCTGGCCGATATCGCAGCGCGCCGCAGCCGGGTCAAGACCGAGATTACGGCCCTGGCCGCCGAACTGGGGGGCCGCATCCTGCCCGACGAGGAGCTGCTCACCACGGTCACCCACCTGATCGAGTACCCGGCACCGGTTGCCGGTCGATTCGACACCAAATTTCTCGAACTGCCCGATGAGGTGTTGATCACCTCGATGCGCGAGCATCAGAAATACTTTGCCGTCGCGGATGCCGCCGGCGGCCTGATGCCCCATTTTATCGCCGTCAACAACACCGCCACCAAGGATCCCGCGCTGGTGGCGCGCGGCCACCAGCGGGTGTTGCGGGCGCGCCTGGAAGACGCCATGTTCTTTTATCGCAGCGATCTGAAGGCCGCCATGGAAGACTGGGTCGCCAAGTTGAAGGGCGTCCTGTTCCAGGCCAAGTTGGGGTCGATGCACGCCAAGGTCATGCGGGTGCAGGCATTGGCTGAGACCGTCGCCGGCTGGGTGGATCCCGCCGGCGCGCTCCGGGCGCAGGCCTCCCGCGCCGCATTGCTGTGCAAGGCCGACCTGGTCAGCCAGATGGTGGTGGAATTCCCGAAGCTCCAGGGGGTCATGGGGCGGGTCTATGCCGCCGCCGCCGGCGAACCCGAGGGCGTTGCCGCCGCCATTCAAGAGCATTACCGGCCCACCGCTTCGGGCGGCGTTCTGCCGCAAACCCAAGCCGGCGCGGTGGTCAGCATCGCCGACAAGATGGATAGCATTTGCGGCTGCTTCCGGGTCGGGCTGGTGCCCACGGGCGGATCGGACCCCTACGCGCTGCGCCGCCAGGGGATCGGGATTGTCCAGATCATGCGCGACCAGGGGCTGAGTTTTTCCCTCATGGACCTGATAGCGGCCGGTCTCGGCCCCTACCAGGGAATCGGGGATGCGCCCTTGCCCCAGACCGCCGACCAGGTTTACGCCTTCCTGCGCAGCCGGATGGCCTTCCTGCTGGCCGAAGAGGGGCTCTCCAAGGACGTTGTCGCGGCGGTGGTGGCGGCCTCGGCGGACGACGTGCCGGATGTCTGGGAGCGCGCCCGCGCCCTGGAAGCCCTCAAGGCCGCGCCGGACTTCGAGCCCCTGGCGATCGCCTTCAAGCGGGTCGTCAATATCATGAAAAAAGCGGGTGTCGCTGCGCTGCCGGCCGACGCTGACGCCGTGTCGCCCGCACGCTTCGAGCATGTCTGTGAAGGCGACCTGCTGAAGGCCTACCAGACGGTCAAGGCCGAGGTGGCGGGCCACCAGGCCGACCGGCGCACGGATCTGGCCCTGCGGGCGATCGCCACCCTGCGCGGTGCGGTGGATGCCTTTTTTGACGGTGTCATGGTGATGGCCGAGGATCCCGCCGTCCGCGGCAATCGCTTCGCGCTCTTGGCTCTGGTGGCCGGCCTGTTCGAAAATATCGCCGATTTTTCAAAAATTTCGACTTGACAGCCGGCCCGGCTGCGGCTGCACGGTGGACAGGGAGGATGCGATGGCGTTTGATCCTGACAAGGACAAGATCATCAAGAAGTGGCATTGCGAGGAAACCGGCCTCATGGTTTCCATCAACCAGTACGACCGGGGGGAGCCCAAAGTTCAGATCGGCCCCCGGATGCTGAAGAAAAAGGACGGCTCCGACCGCGCGCCGGCCAAAGCCGGTCGTCTGACCATGGAGGACGTCCTGTGGCTCTACGAGAACATCGATGAGATCAAGGACGAGCTCTCCCGTCTGGTAGAACCCGAATAAGCCCCTTGGAACCCCCCGCCATGGTCCTTGACGACGGCCTTGAACCCGCCATTGTCAGCCCTGTAAAGGGGCGCAGATCCCCGGCGCTCGGTCCCGTGGGGCTGCTGGTGGCCTGTCAGCCGGACCTCGAGACCCTCTGTGGGCTATGCCGGCTGGACCCCCGGCAGTCCGCCTCGCTGCTGATGAGCCGGGTGTACCCGGCCGATGGGTCGGCCCCGCCGGGGTTTACCCTCTGCGGCCCCGTGATGGGGGCGCCCTATGCCGTCATGGTGCTGGAAAGCCTGATCGCCTGGGGGCTTCGCCGGGTGCTTTTCTTCGGCTGGTGCGGCGCCATTTCCCCCCGGGTGGCGATCGGGGACATCATTTTGCCCACTCATGCGCTGATCGACGAAGGCACCTCTCGCCATTACGGCGCCAGCCAGGACCGCCCGGTGCGGCCTGCCACCCGGCTGCTGGCCGACACCCGCGTGGCGCTGGCCCGCAGTGGGCTGGCCTTTCACGAAGGGGCCATCTGGACCACGGATGCCATCTACCGCGAAACCCCCGCCAAGCTGCGCCACTTCCGGGAGCGCCGGGCCATCGGGGTCGAAATGGAGCTCTCGGCCCTCCTGACGGTCGCCCGCTTCCGGGGGGTGGCGGCCGGCGCCGTCTTGGTGGTCTCCGATGAACTGACGACCCTGACGTGGCGCCCTGGCTTTCGGGACCCGCGCTTCACGGCCGCCCGCAAGGCGGTCTGCGAGGTGATCAGCACCCTATGCCCGATTCTCTGACCCCCGAAATTCAACAGGAAGCGGAGCGGCTGCAGGCCGCGTTGCACCACCACAACTATCGCTACTACGTTCTGGACGATCCCGAGGTCTCCGACGCCGAATACGACCGTCTGCTGCAGGCCCTGATCCGACTGGAAACCCGTTTCCCCCAGCTGCGCAGCCCGGATTCGCCCACCGCGCGGGTCGGTGCGCCTCCCCTCGAAAAATTTGAAACCGCCCGCCACACCGTCCCCATGCTGAGCCTGGACAACGCCTTTGACGACGGCGATATCCGCGAGTTCGATGCCCGGATCAAACGTCTGCTGGCTGTCGAGGGGCCGATCCGCTACACGGCGGAGCCCAAGCTGGACGGCCTGGCGGTGGAGTTGGTCTACCGGGGCGGGCTGCTGGTGCTGGCCGCCACCCGGGGCGACGGCTTCAGCGGGGAGGTGATCACGGAAAATGTGCGCACCATTCGAACCGTTCCCCTGCGCTTGCATCCCCCGCAAGACCGGGGGGTTCCCGCGCTGCTTGAAGTGCGCGGCGAGGTGTTCATCGGCCGGGCGGGGTTCCGCCAGCTCAACCAGGACCGTCTGGCGGCCGGCCTGGCGCCGTTTGCCAACCCGCGCAATGCGGCCGCCGGTTCCCTGCGGCAGCTGGACTCGCGGGTGACGGCCGCACGCCCCCTGGAAATTTTCTGTTACGGGGTCGGCACCCTGGACGGCCGGCCGCTGGCCGCCCACAGCGACACCCTGCGGTATCTCAACGCCCTGGGCTTGCGGATCAACCCCCTCGTCCGGGAGAAGATCACCATCGAGGAGGCGCTGGCCTTTTTTCGCCGTCTGGCGGCCGAGCGCCACGAGCTGCCCTACGAGATCGACGGGATGGTGGTCAAGGTCAACCGCCTGGATTTCCAGCAGGCCCTGGGGGCCACCGCACGCAGCCCGCGCTGGGCGATCGCCTACAAATTTGCGGCGCTGCAGGAAACCACGCGCATCCGCGACATCCAGGTCCAGGTGGGGCGCACCGGCGCCATCACCCCGGTGGCCTTGCTCGAGCCGGTCAGTGTCGGCGGCGTCACCGTCAGCCGGGCGACCCTGCACAACGCCGATGAAATTGCCAAGAAGGATATCCGCATCGGCGACTGGGTGCTGGTGCAACGCGCCGGGGACGTGATTCCCGAGGTGGTCAAGTCCCTGCCGTCCCTGCGCGACGACAGCCAACGCCCCTTTCAGATGCCCGCCAACTGTCCGGTCTGCGGGGCGCCGGTGGTGCGCCTGGCGGGGGAGGTGGCGCTGCGCTGCAACAACGTCAGCTGCCCGGCCCAGATCAAAGAGGGCATCCGGCACTTTGCCGCCAAGGGTGCGTTTGACATCGAAGGACTGGGCGAAAAGCTGGTGGCTCAGCTGGTGGACAAAGGGCTGATCGCCTCCTACGCGGATATTTTTCAACTGGAGGCCCCACAACTGGCGCTGCTGGAGCGCATGGGGGCGAAATCCGCCCAAAACCTAATCCTGGCCATCACGGCCAGCCGGACCATCCCCCTTGCGCGGTTTCTCTATGCCCTGGGCATCCGGCACGTGGGCGAGCACATCGCCCGTCTGCTGGCCGAGCACTTCAAAGCCGTGGAGGCCCTGGCGGCCGCCAGCGAAGACCAGATCGCCGCCGTTGATGGGGTCGGGCCGGTGGTGGCCCGCAGCGTGAGGGCCTTTTTCGACCAGGCCGAAAACCGGCGGACCGTGGACGCGCTGCTGGCGCGCGGCGTAGTGATCGTGGCGCCCCCTGCCACGCCTGTGGCCAAGAACCCCTTCGAGGGGCAGCGCTTCGTTTTGACCGGCACCCTTGACGCCATGCCGCGCAGCCAGGCCAAGGCAAGCATCGAACGTCTGGGGGGAACCGTTTCGGGCAGCGTCAGTGCCAAGACGCACTTCGTCGTGGCCGGCAGCGCGCCGGGCTCCAAACGCGCGCGCGCCGAGGCCCTGGGGGTTGAGGTGATCGACGAAGCGCGCTTTCTGGCCCTTCTGGAAGCGGCCGAGGGCCGGGGCGGCTGAGCCCCGTCTCGGGTGGCCCGGCCGTCCGGCCGCCGGGAAGCCCCTGAGGGGAGAAAGGACAGCGTATGGAAAAGACCATGGTATGCGCGCACGCGCTGATCAGCGGCAAGGTGCAGGGGGTGTTTTTCCGCATGGAGACCCTGCGCGCCGTGGAAAGGATCGGCGGGGTGACCGGCTGGGTTAAAAACCGGCCGGACGGAACGGTGGAGGCCGTCTTCGAAGGCCGCCGCCCCCAGGTGGAGGCCGTTCTCGACTGGTGCCGCAAGGGCCCCCCGCGGGCCCGGGTGACGGCGGTAAAGGTTTCCTGGGAGGACCCCGGCGGGGGGTATGAGCGTTTTACCATCACCGGGTGACCCTGCCGGCGGCCGCGCCAACCCGGCAAAAGGAGGGATCATGAGCCGTCATGACTACGTCGCTATTCGTGAGGATAGCCTGCTCCTGATCATCGACGTTCAACAGGCCATGCGAAAGGTCATGGATTCATGGGAAACGGTCGCCGGCAAGCTGCGCCAGCTCGTGCAGGCCGCCGATGCCCTTGGGGTTCCGGTTTTGGTGACCGAGCAGTACAAGAAGGGGCTCGGCCCAACGGACCCCGAACTGCTCCGGGAAATCAACGCTCCCACCGTGGTCCAAAAGGAGCACTTCAGCGCCTGCATGGAGCCTGCCTTTCTCTCGGCGGTTCGATCCTACCAGCGCCACAAGATCGTAGTGGCCGGGATGGAAACCCATGTGTGCGTTCTGCAGACGTGTTTGGATCTGATCGCGTCGGGCTTTCAGGTGCACCTGGCGGCCGATGCCGTGGCCTCCCGCGTCGACCAAAACCGCGACATCGCCGTCGATTTGCTGCGCCAGGCCGGCGCGCTGGTCAGCTCGGCTGAGATCGTTATCTTTCAGTGGGCCTGCCGGGCCAACACCGCCGATTTTCGCAGGATCCTGCCGATCGTCAAATAGTCGAGGGGGTATGCGCGCCTTGGGGGAGGCTTTCGTTCTGACTGCGCCCTAAAACAGCGCGGCGACGAACTTCTCGGGGTCAAAGTCCTGAAGGTCCTCGATCTTTTCACCGATACCGATGTATTTCAGGGGAATTTGAAGGCTGTTGCAGATGCTGATGACGATGCCGCCCTTGGCCGTGCCGTCCAGCTTGGTCAGGGCGATGCCGGTGATGCCGACGGTCTCCTGGAAGAGTTTGGCCTGGGTGAGGGCGTTCTGACCGGTGGTGGCGTCCAGGACCAGCAGGACTTCATGGGGCGCACCGGGCAGTTTGCGGTCGATGGTGCGCTGGATCTTTTTGAGCTCCGCCATCAGGTTGACCTTAGTGTGCAGCCGCCCGGCGGTGTCCACTAACACCACGTCGATGCCGCGGGCCAGGGCGGCTTCGATGGTGTCGAAGGCCACAGCGGCGGGGTCGGCGTTTTCGCGGTGCCGGACGATGTCGGCCCCGGAGCGCTGCGCCCAGATTTCCAGCTGCTCGCCCGCGGCGGCCCGGAAGGTGTCCGCGGCGCCGATCAGCACCTTTTCCCCGGCCGCCGTGCAGCGCGCGGCCAGCTTGCCGATGGTGGTGGTTTTGCCGACGCCGTTGACGCCCACGACCATGATCACGTGCGGCTTGGCGCCCTGGCGCGGCAGCGGCGCCGGCGCCGTGGCGACAAGCGCCAGGATCTCCTCTTTCAAGGCGTCTTTGAGCTGCTCGGCGTCGGTGATCTCGGCCTTGCGCTCCGAGATCCGGTCCATCAGCGCCGTGGTGGTCTGAACGCCGATATCGGCGGTGATCAAGAGCTCCTCCAGCTCTTCGAGCATGTCGGCGTCGATCCTGCCCTGGCCGCTGAATAGCCCCTCCAGGCCCGCGGCCAGTGAGCGGCGGGTCTTGCCGAGGCGCTCCTTGAGGCGCGCCAGAAAGCCCGGCGGCGCGGCGGGTGACGGGCTGGGTTGGGGATCGGCGACGGCTTTTTGCAGCGCGGGTTTCGGCGGGGCTTTCTGCACCTCGGGTTCATCGGCGCTCAAGGGCCCCTCCTCGGCAGCCTCGGAAGGTGTTCCGGGCCCCGCCGCCTGCGGTGCGGCGGGCGATGTGGGGACCTTGCGGGTCGCAAGGCGCTGGATGATTTTGGTCAGTACGATGGCCAGGATGAACACCAGGACGCCCCACCAGATTTCATGGGGCACCGTCTCCAGCAGACGGCTGAAGGCTGCCCAATAGCGTTCCAGGCTTGCTTGCATTGCAATCGCTTTCTGTGGTTTTTTGTCGCCGAAGCCCCCGGGCGCGCGTCAGTTCAACGCGGCCTGAGCCTCCGAGGGGTGGGTCAGATTGACCGACACCAGCTTGGACACGCCCTTTTTCTCCATGGTCACCCCGAAGAGAGTGTCGGCAAATTCCATGCTTTTCTTGTTGTGGGTGATCATGATGATCTGGGACTGGTCGCCGATGATTTTCAGCAGGGTGTTGAACCGGTAAACATTGGCCTCGTCCAGGGGGGCATCGATTTCGTCCAGAAGGCAGAAGGACGCCGGCTTGATCAGAAAGATGGCGAAAATGAAGGCGATGGCCGACAGGGCCTTTTCACCGCCGGAGAGCAGGCTCAGCTGGGTGAGTTTTTTACCGGGAGGGTGTATCATCAACTCCACGCCGGTTTCAAGCGGTTTTTCGGGCGCGGTCAGCACCAGCTGAGCCGTGCCGCCGTCAAAGAGGCGCGGGAACACCTCGGCCAGCCTCTCGTTGATCAAGTTGAAGGTCGTGATGAAACGCTCCTGGGTGATGCGGTTGATCTTGCGGATCACTTTCTGGAGATCGTCGAGGGCCTGATCGAGGTCTTTCTGCTGGCCGGTCAGAAACGCGTGGCGCTTTTCAAGCGCCTCGAACTCGCTGATCGCGCCCAGATTGACGTCGGCGAAGGATTCTAGCCGTTTGCGGCAGTCGGCCAGCTCGGTCTCCATTTCCGCTGCAGGTCGGTCGACCGGCGCGCTTTCTTCAGGGGGCTGGTGGGCGGCCGGGGCTCTGCGGAAGTCGTCCAGGGGACGCTGGTAGGTTTCCAAAATCCGGTTTTCGAGGGCTTCCTGTTTGAGTGCCTGCTGACTGCGGTCCACCTCCAGCAGCCGCAGCTTCTGAAGCGCCGCTTCGCGCGCGGTCTGAATGGCGGCGATGGTCTGATCGTTTTCCTTCAGACTGGCGTCGATTGCCCGGTAGCTGACCTCGTTTTTTTCAAGCGACGTCTCCAGCTGCTGGAACGCGGCGCAGAGCGCGGCCATCCGCTTCTCATGCTGGTCGATCTTTTCCTCTTCGGCCGCTTGTTTCCGGGTCTTCTGGGAAATTTCCTGCGCTATCTGCGCCAGTCGTTTCAGTCCGTCGTCACGAAAAGTGTGCAGACGTTTGAGGGTTGCGGTGTTGTTTTCAAAGCGCGCCTGGAGAGCGGTCCGCCGCAGTTTCAAATCCAGCAGGTGCTGGCTGTGGGCCTCCATCTCAGCGGAAACCGCGCCGCTCTCCTGGGATTTGAGGGCCACCGTCTGCTGGGTGTCCTGGACTTCCGCCTGAATGCGGGCCACCGCCTGGCGATAGCTTTCCAGCTGCCCGTCGATGTCGCTGGCCTCGCCCATCAGCTGCTCCTGCTCCAGCCGGGCGATTTCCAGGCGGCGCCGGGCCTGCTTGGCCGCTTCTTCGGCCTTGAAGTGGGCCTTTTCGGCCTCGATCTCCTCCTGGGCGGCGCGTTTTTTGGCCATCAGGTGTCTCTGGAGAACCGTTTCCAGGTCGCGGACCGCATGCTCCAGGACCTTTTGGCGCTCCCGGGCGGTGACAAGCCGGTTGTCAAGCGCTGCGATCCGGCTGCCGAGCTCTCTTATTTCGCGCTTCTTGGCCAGGATCCCGGCGCTGTCATCCCGGCTGCCGCCGATCAGAATGCCCTCGGGCATCACCATCTCCCCTGCGGCGGTCACCAGGGTTCGCCGGCGGCCATCGGCGTGCCAGAGGGCCGCGGCCTCCGGCAGGCTGCGGGCGACTTCAACGTGGCCCAGGAGGGCGCCGCAGACGGCTTCAAACCCGGGTCGGACGGTGACGTGGTCCAGCAGCCGGTCGCCCGTCGGCCGGGTCGCCGGGGGTGCCGCCTGGATGCTGGCAAGCGGGATGAAGCCGCTGCGGCCGGCGCCCTTTTCCCTGAGGTCGGTCGCCAGCGCCAGGGCGTCTTCCGGGTTGGCCACGAGGATGTGCTGCAGCGCGTCGCCTAAAACGCCTTCGACCGCTGCTTGAAAGGCGGCCTCGGGCTCCAGGATGTCGGCCACCAAACCGAGCACTTGCGGCGCCGGTTGCCCGTCGGTTTGCGCGCCGCCGCCGCGGGTCATGATGGCCCTGACGCCGTCGCGGTAGCCCTCGAAATTGTCTTCCATTTTCTTGAGGGCGCCGTGGCGCGATCGCAGCTGACTTTTTTCGTTTTCAAAGGTCAAAACGGTCTTGACCTGGGCGCCGAGGGTCTGGCTTTGGCCTTTCAGCTGGTCTTCGGTGGCGCCAATCTGCCGGTCGCTATGGGCGATCTCCTGCCGGATGGCAGCCAGTTGGTCCCGGATGGCCCCCTCGGCCTTTTCCATTTCCGCCAGGCTGCGGACGGCCGCCAGCTCCTCCTCCTCGATGCGTTTCAGGCGCCGCTGCAGGGTTTCCCTGTTGCTGGCGGCATTTTGACAGATGTTTTTGGTGCGGGCCTCTTCGGCCACCCGGTTCATCAGGGCGGCCTTGGCCGTTTCAATCTCCCGGTTGAGGTCCCCGAGCCGCTGTTTTGCGCCCTCGGTGTCTGCTTGCGCCTGGCGCACGGCCGCCTGCACGGTTTCGATCTCAGTTCCGTCCGCGGCGGCCGCGCGCGCCACCTGATCGATCTCGACGCCGATGGTCTCGTTCTTGCCGGCCAGGTCGCGGCGGGCGCTTTCAAGCTCGCCGGTTTCCCGGCCCAGGCGCGTGATCTCCTGCCGCATGTGCGCCAGATCGTTTTCAAGGCGGTCGATTTCCCGCTGGGTTTCAAACTTGCGGTTTTTCTGATCGGCGATTTCCTGGTTTTTCTGCCAGCGTTCCAGTTTGATGCCCTCGACGGCGGCATCCAGCTGTTTGATCCGGGCGCAGTGGGCCAGGTCGGCGGTCTTCATTTCGGCCAGCAGCGCGTCTGTTTTTGCGATCTGCTCGGCCAGCTGACGGTGGCGGTCAAGCGCCAGGCGGATGTCCAGGCTGCGGATGCGGGCCTTGAGGGCATTGTACTGGGCGGCTTTTTTGGCCTGCCGCTGCAGTCCGCTCATCTGCCGCTGGACCTCGCTGATGATGTCAGCCAGCCGCAGCAGGTTCTGGCGGGTGGCCTCGACCTTGGCCAGGGCCTCGTTCTTGCGGTTTTTATAGCGGGTGACCCCGGCGGCTTCTTCGATGAAAATGCGCCGCTCGTCGGGTCCGGCGTCGGTGATGGCGCCGATATTGCCCTGCTGAATGACGGCGTAGGACTTGGCGCCCATGCCGCTTCCCAGGAAAAGGTTATGGATATCCTTCAGCCGGCAGGGGGCCTTGTTGAGCAGGTAAGCGGTTTCCCCCGAGCGGTAGAGCCGGCGGGTCAGCATGATTTCGCTGAAATCCCTGAGCTCTTCGGGCGCGCTGCCGTTGTCGTTGACCAGCGTCAACGACACCTCTGCCAGGTTCATGCCGGGTCTGCCGCTGGCGCCTGCGAAGATCACGTCTTCCTTGGTTTTGCCCCGCAGCTGCTTGAGGCTCTGCTCCCCCATGACCCAGCGCAGCGCGTCGACAATGTTGCTTTTGCCGCAGCCGTTGGGTCCCACGATGGCGGAAATGCCCGGTGGAAAGTGGATGACGGATTTTTCGCTGAAGGATTTAAAACCGGTGATCTCCAGCTTTTTGAGCTTCATGCCGGAAGGTCTCCTGTGATGCGGTCGACGCCGGGGCCGCGGGGGGAACCCCGCAACCACCGCGCAGCCAGCCCCACTCCCGATTTCGGGCGAGGTGAGGGCGAAAAAAAATAATCCGGGGCTGAAATTGGGGGTTTAATAGCAGCCCAGCCGCGGTTTGTAAAGTTAAAAACACTACAAGAGGGGCTATGTGGTTCTTTTAAACACTACATGTGGGGTGTCGTGGGGGCTGGGGGGCGCTGTCGGGAGCCGGTCAGGGCGGGATGGCGCCCGCCGGCGGCCGACTACAGGATCTGGTTCAAAAACAGCTTGGTACGGCTGTGGGTGGGGCTGGTGAAAAAGTGCTCCGGCGTGCCTTCTTCCACCACCGCCCCATGGTCCATGAAAATCACCCGGTCGGCGACCTCGCGGGCAAAGCCCATCTCATGGGTGACCACCACCATGGTCATGCCTTCGCGGGCCAGGTTTTTCATGACATCCAGGACCTCCCCGATCATTTCGGGGTCCAGCGCCGAGGTCGGTTCGTCAAAGAGCATCACCTTGGGATCCATTGCCAGGGCCCGGGCAATGGCCACCCGCTGCTGCTGGCCGCCGGAGAGCTGGTCCGGGTAAACCCCGACCTTGTCCTGGATTCCCACTTTCGCCAGCAGTTCCATGGCCTTTTTGTGCGCATCGGTTTTTGAGCGTTTGCGGACCACTTGTTGGGCCAGGGTGATGTTGGCCAGGACCGACTTGTGGGGAAAGAGGTTGAAGGACTGAAACACCATCCCGACTTCGGCGCGCACCTTGTTGATGTTGGTCTTGGGGTCCATGATGTCGATCCCGTCGATCAGGATGTGGCCGCTGTCGGCCGCTTCCAGGCGGTTTAGGCAGCGCAGGAAGGTGCTTTTGCCCGAGCCCGAGGGCCCGATCACGACGACCACTTCACCGGCCTGGATTTCATTGCTGACGTTTACCAGCGCCTGGACCTTGTGGGGGGCATAGAATGTTTTGTAGACATTGCTTACGTCAATCACTGGACCAGTGTCCTCCTCTCCACGTACTGCAGCAGCATGGACAACGAAAAGGTCAACACCAGATAGAGGAGGGCGCACACGAACCAGAGCTCGAAGGGCTGCAGGCTGGTGGTGACCACTTCCCGGGTGGCCTTGGTGAGTTCACGGATGGCGATGATGCCGAGCAGCGAGGAGTCTTTGATCAGGCTGATGAACTGGCCGGCCAACGGCGGCAGGATGCGCCGCATGGCCTGGGGCAGAACGACATGGCGCATGGACTGGACATAGGTCATGCCCAGCGACCGGGAGGCTTCGGTCTGCCCCCGGTGGATCGACTGGATCCCGGCGCGCACCATCTCCGCCACGTAGGCCCCGGTGAAGCCGGCCAGGGCCGCCACACCGAACCACAGGGGCGGAATCTGGCTCAGGCCTTGCCTGGACAGCAGGGTGTTGATCAGCGTGCCCAGGACGAAATACCAGATGAAAATCTGGACCAGGAGGGGCGAGCCCCGGATCAATTCAATATAGGCAATCGAAGACCACTTGAAGGCCGGGTTGGCCGAAACCCGGGCCAGGCCGGCCACCATACCGATCAGGATCCCGAACACGATGGCCACCACGCTGACCTTGAGGGTCAGCCAGAGGCCCTGCAGGAGGATGCCGATTTTCCATTGCCGATATGAACTCAGCGTGTCGCCGGCAAAGACCATGTCCCCGGCCTCCACCGCGACCCCCTTGGCCGGAACGCGGAAGGTGGTTTCCCCGCCACCGATTTCCCGGACCCGGATCAGGGCCTCTTCGCCCTCCGGGGTGATGGCCGCAACGCTGCCGTCGGTATCGCTTTTGAGTTCAACGGTGTCTTCATAGAAAAAATACTGGGGAATCCGGTACCAGCGCCAGACATAGTCGATTTTAAGGGCGGCGTAATACAGAAAGGCACAAAGCGCGAAGAGCCCCAGAAAGAAGACTCCCACCCAGAGGTAGTAGCCGGCACCCTTTTGCATGCGGCGTAAGCTCGAGGAAGTATTCATAGGCTTGATAGCACAATCCCTTGCAGCCATGGTGACGGCGGGGGGTGGCCCCTGTCGGGGGCAAAGCGGCGGCCCCGGTGAGGGAGGCAGACCGGCCGGCGAAGTCCTCGCGGACCGGTCTGGCTGGGGCACCCAAAGCCGAATTACTGCACGCTGTCGATCCAGTCGGTGCTTTTGATCCACTTGTTGTAGATCACGTCATAGCGGCCGTCGTTTTTCATCTGACGCAGGAAATTGTCGAGCCAGTTCAGGAAATCGGGATCCCCCTTGCGGATCGCCCAGGCCAGCGGTTCGAAGGTAAAGGGCTGGTCGATGAAGATCAGCTTGCCGGCGCCCTGCTGGGCCATGAAAACCACGCAGTAGGGCAGGTCGTAGACAAATGCGTCGGCCTTGCCGTTGACGACTTCCAGCGCCGCTTCGGTTTCGGTCTCAAAGGATTTGTAGGTACACTTGGGAATGTGGCGCTTGACGGCCTGCTCGCCGGTGGTGCCCAGCTTGGAGGTCACGATAAACTTGGGGTCGTTGAGGTCTTTGTAGCTTGTGACGGCCCCTTCGTGTTTTGTGTTGAGCAGGATGGTCTGCCCGACGATGATGTAGGGATCGGCGAAATTGATCTTGAGATTGCGCTCCTGGGTGACGGTCATGCCGCTCATGATGATGTCGAATTTTTCCGTGATCAGAGACGGGATGATGCCGTCCCAGGCGGTGTTGACGGGAGTAAACTTGACCCCCATGGCCTTGGCCATTTCCTTGGCCATGTCGATGTCGAAGCCGACGAACTTGCCGTTCTTGTCGGTCATTTCAAATGGCATGTAGCCGGCCTCGAAGCCAACCCGCAGCTCGCCGCTTTTCAAAATGGCCTCTAAGGTGGACTTTCTGGCCAGTTCAATATCACTGCCCATGGCGGGCGCCCCGATCCCCAGGCAGATCACGGCAACTATCAGTAAACTCGATACAAAACCCTTTTTCATTCGCTTTCCTCCTTGGTCTTTTGCGGTTAGATGGCTTTCCGGCCAGCGATCAAGGCGGCCCGCGGGGGACGCCGCGATCAGTAGGACTTGCCCTCCGTCAGGATTTCCCGGATGATCATGGGGATATGACAGTGGGGGCATTTGGGGATGTCTTCGTTCTGGATATAGACAATTTCGGTATGTTGGCATTTGGGGCAAACGACTTCAACGGCGTTGCGTTTGCTGCGTTTCTGGCCCATTTTGGACTCCTTAATTAAATTTGTGAATTTTTAACATATCTGTTCAAAATGGCAAGTCGTTTTTAGGATTCGGTTCTCGCCCGGGGCGGCCGCAGATTACCCGCACGCCTGCCGCAGGGCCGCCGAACCTTTAATTATCGTTGACAAAACGATTCGTTGGTCGTTATTAACGCCTTATGATCCCGCCCCCTGCAGACAAACACATGGCCGTGATCGCCGACGCGGTGCTGGAAGTCTTGCGGGAAGTTGCTGAAAGCGGCAAAGGCCTGAGCCGTGATCTGCTCGCCGCGCGCCTGGTGGATCGCAGGGAGTTCGCCGGCCTGCGGCCGTCCCCGGCGCCGCCGGCCGACGCCGCTGCAGATCTCTCCGCCAGTCAAGACGCCCGGCTGAAAGGGCTCCTGCGCCAGCTGGAAACCATTCGTCAGCACAAGCAAAAACTGTTGGGCCGGGTAGAGGAGCTGGAACAGCGGGAGACCGACAAGAGCCGATTTTTCTGCCGTGCGGTGGGACTTTTGGCCCAGCAGCTGCGCCAACTGGAAAGCCCGCCGTTGCATGACCCGTTAGACCGGCTGCGCCAGCTTGCCCTTGCCAACGCGCCGAGCGGCGAGTTGGAAGCAGCCTTTTCAGACTACAAAGTCGCCCTGATCCGTAGCCAGCCCGATGCACCGGCTTCCCGGGGGTCCCGCTCGGATGCCGGTGGCCGTTTGCTGGGCCGTTTTCGAAAAGCCGAAAAGGCCGAAGACGAGTGCCCCGCCCTTGAAACCGCATTTCTAAACCAATTCAAAGAGATTGCGCAGTCGATCACCGCCGAACTCAAGCTGCACCTGGACCGCGACTACCTGCAGCGGGTGCAGGCCGTGGAAGCCTGCCTGCGGCAGGCGGACAGCCTTGAGGCGGCCCTTGGCACGCGGCAGGCCCTGATCGCGCTGGTCAAGGATTATGCCGGACACCTGAGCCGTGAGCGCGAGCAGGCCGCCACATTTATTCAGGAAATCGGCAACCGTCTGGGCGATATGGAATCCCTGGTTTTCGATTCCCTCAGCCAGGCGCGCGATGCCCAGCGCGTTCGGGACGGATTTCGCAACGGTCTGGAAACGCAGTTCGAGGCGCTCAAGGGGCATGTCAATTTCAGCAGCACTCTAGACGAGTTGAAGCAAACCGTGCTCTCCAAGCTGAAAACCATCAGCGCGGCCCTGGCCGAACAGCGCCGGCAGGATCAGCGGCAGTTGGCGCTGGTGGACGGTCAGATGGTCGGGCTGGAAAAGGAATTTAAACATCTGCAGGGTGAAATCACAGCTGCCCGCCGGCGCGCCGAAAGCCTCGAGGCCGAACTGCTGATCGATCCGCTGACCGGAACTTACAACCGGCGCGCCTACGACAAACGCATCGGCGAGGAGTTTCAGCGGTTTTTGCGCTACGGCCAGGCGTTTGCAATGGTGCTTTTCGACGTGGATCACTTCAAACAGATCAATGACCGTTTCGGGCATGCCATCGGCGACCGGTGCCTGAAGGAGATCTGCCTGCGTCTGGGTCCCATGTTGCGGTCGAGCGATTTTTTCTGCCGTTTCGGCGGCGAGGAGTTTATCCTGCTGCTGCCGGCCACCAGCCGCGAGGCTGCAACGGGGGTGGCCGAAAAACTGCGGCGGGAGATCGAGGCGACCCAGTTTGTCTGCAAGGACCAGTCCTTTGCGGTGACCATCAGCTTCGGGGTGACGGTCATAACAGCCGAGGACAGAGATCCCCTGAGCCTGTTCAACCGTGTCGATCAGGCGATGTACATGGCCAAAGCGCAGGGCCGCAACCGGGTGGCCGTTCTCTGAAGCGTTCCAGGGGCGCGGCCCTTCGCCCCTGGAACGCTTGATGCCGGCACCCAAGTTCCCCTTTCGTGCCCGTCATCTTTACCGAGCAGATATTATTACGGAGGCGCCATGTCGCAAAGCTCATTATCTGGTTTGGAAGCGCTCCTGCAGCACCCCGACGTGATCGAGGCGACCGCCAACGTCAACCAAGAGCTGCGCGAGCGTCTGAAATACGCGCCGCCGCGCTGCGAGGTGTTCGCCTCTGCGTGCACCACCCTCCAGGCGGCCGAGGAGTACCATTTTGAAATAGACGCCGAGGCGCGTTTCAGGCTGCCGCGGATTATCGACAACCAAGTTCAGGTGCTGGCGGCTGCACCCTCACCGGATCCGGCCTTTGAGGCCTGCTACCGCAAGAAGCGCAATATCGGCATCGTATTCTCCGGCGGCCCGGCCCCGGGGGGGCACAATGTGATTGCCGGGCTGTTCGATGCGGTGCGCGAGGCCAACCCCGAGAGCCGGGTTTTCGGCTTCCTGATGGGACCCGACGGCATCGTCGAAGACGAAGCCGTCGAGCTGACGGCCGAATTGGTGGACGCCTACCGCAACCTGGGCGGGTTCACCATGATCCGGACCGGGCGGACCAAGATCGACTCGCAGGAAAAAGTGGCCCTGTCACGGGAAACCTGCCGGCGGTTGCGCTTGGATGCCTTGGTGGTGGTCGGCGGCGATGATTCCAACACCAATGCCGCCTTTCTGGCCGAGGCGATGCACGCCGATGGGATCCAGGTCATCGGGGTGCCCAAGACCATCGATGGCGACATCCAGGTGCGGGATGCCGGCGGCTGCAGCCTGTGCGCCATGTCCTTCGGGTTCCACTCGGCCGCGAGGTCATTTGCCAACGCGGTCAGCAACCTCTGCACGGACAGCAGTTCGGACGTCAAATACTGGCACATCTGCAAGGTGATGGGGCGGGTGGCCAGCCATCTGGCGCTGGAGGTCGCCCTGCAGACCCACGCCAACATCACCCTGATCGGCGAGGACCTGGCCGACTACGTCGACCGCTCCCGGCTTGAAAAAGCCCTGGGCAGCGGGGAAACCGATTACACCGCTTACGGCATGACCCTGCGGCACCTGTCCCGGGTGATCTGCGACGCCATCGTGCGGCGCGCGGCGGCCGGCAAAAATTACGGGGTGGCCGTAATCCCCGAAGGTGTTCTGGAGTTTATCAATGAAATTCAGGTGTTCATCATCAAGCTGAACACCATCATTGCCGACTACAACGCCACCCACGACACCGACTTTCACCTGGATTTCCCCGTCCTGGAGGACAAGCTCGAGTATCTCCGCCGCCTTGCCCGGCGCGCCCGCGAAAGCGACGCCTTCACCGTCTGGAACACCCGCGACGACGACCTCTTCAACGACATTCCCGCTTTTTTTCAGGAAGGTCTCCTGTTGGAGCGCGACAGCCACGGCAACTTCCAGTTTTCACAGGTGGACACGGAAAAGGTGGTCTTGGGGCTGGCCAAGGATTATCTCAAAATCCTGAAGGAAAAGGGCGTTTACAAACTGGGCCTGGAACGCTCGTGGTATCGCAAGACCCTCCAGCGGGTGGGACTGGATCCCGACGGCTACGGCCCGGTGCTCTTTCGCAACTACGAGGGTGACGGGCTGCTGCTGGTGCGGGAAGCCATCATCTCCCAGAAGACCCTGCGCCAGGAGCTCAATCGGGCCGGGCTGCTGGCCGAGGATGCGGCCATTCCGGCGGCCATTTTAAAAGTCTACGAAAAGTCCGACCCGAAGTTCAAAACCCAGGTGCACTTTTACGGCTACGATGGCCGTGGCAACGACCCCACGCGCTTCGACTGCATCTACACCTACAACCTGGGACTGACGGTCTTCAGTCTGATCGCCAACGGCGCCACCGGCCAGATGGCGGCCATCCGCCATCTCGAGCGGGATTTCAAACGCTGGGAACCGATCGGGATTCCCATCGCACCGCTCATGCACCTCGAAGAGCGCAAGGGGCGGCTGACCCTGGTGCTTGAAAAAAGCATCGTCGATCTGCAGAGTCCGGCATTTCTGGTGGTCAAGGCCTGTCGCGAAAAGTGGCTGGCCGCCACCCCCGGACCGGACAATTACCGGCGCCCGGGGCCCATCCGGTTTGCCGGTAAAAGCGAGGAAAACCGCCCCATCACGCTCGAACTCAACGCCATCGACCCCCCGCCGGCCTGAACCCGGGGATGTCACCCCAGGGGGGTGGGACGGAACCCGCCGGGCAGCCGGTACCGCCCTCGCTGCGTCCGGGGTGCCATCAGGCTTTTTTCAGGGCTGACGGGGTGTAGCTGCACAGCGGCTCTTCGGCCAGATAGTCGCCGGTCGCCTCGTAGGCCCGGGCGCGGCACCCGCCGCAGACCCGCTTGTACTCGCAGCAGCCGCATTTGCCCTTCAGGTTGTCAAAGTCGCGCAGCTTCAAAAAGACCTCCGAGGTGCGCCAGATGTCCGCGAACGATTGCCGGGTGACGTCCCCGCAGTCCAGCTCCAAAAAACCGCACGGCTGGACGATGCCGGTGTGCGAAATAAAGCAGAAGCCGGTGCCCCCGAGGCAGCCGCGGGTGACGGCGTCCAGGCCGTGGGTTTCAAATGTGACGTGCTCACCGTCGGCCTTGGCCCGCTGACGGAGGATGCGGTAGTAGTGGGGTGCGCAGGTCGCCTTGAGCTGCAGCGGCGTTTTGCCCCGCTGGTCGTAAAACCAGTTCAGGGTGCGCTCGTATTCTTCGGCGTCGATGGCCCGGTCCGCGATGTATTTGCCGCGCCCGGTGGGGACCAGCAGGAAGATGTGGTGGGCCACGGCCCCCAGGTTCACGGCCAGCTCCTGGATCCGGCTGATCTCGTCCAGGTTGTCCTTGGTGATCGTGGTGTTGATCTGGAATTCGATGCCGGCCGCCTTGGCGCGCTCGATGCCCTTCAAAGCGGCGTCATAGGCGCCCGCCACGCCCCTGAAGCGGTCGTGGTGCTCGCGGGTGGCGCCGTCGATGCTCACGCTGATGCGCTGGATGCCGGCCGCCGCCAGCTGGCGGGCCGATTCGGCCGTAATCAGGGTGCCATTGGGTGCCATCACCATGCGCAGCCCCTTGTCGTTGCCGTAGCGCGCGATTTCGAATATGTCCTTGCGCAGCAGCGGCTCTCCACCCGTCAGAATCACGATGGGGCTGCCCAGTTGGGCGATCTGGTCCAGCAGTTGCAGGCATTGGCCGGTTTCCAACTCGCCGCTGTATGGCCCGCAGGTGGCGGCCGCCCGGCAGTGTTTGCAGGAGAGGTTGCAGTTGCGGGTGACCTCCCAGGCCACAAGCCGCAGGACGGCGTCTTTCGGGTGGCCGTGGGGGCGGTCCGCGGGGTGGGGGCGGTCGGGGTGTCGGTCGGTCATAGGTCACGCTTCGCTTTCGGGGTTGCGGCCGTCGCCGGCGGCTGTTGGTCTCAGCAGGGTTTTGGCCCCAGGGGGCCCGGCTGTGATCGGCGCCCGGTGGCACACCGGTCGCGTTTTTTTGTTTGGGTTGCGGCCGCAACATACCCCTCGACCGGTCGGTGGTCAAGGCCCCGGGGGGGATCTTCGCCGGCCCCCTGTCTGCCGGGGGGAATGTCTTGACAACCCAAAATGCATGGGGCTATATCTCATCTTAGAGAACCGGGTGATGCTGGCCATCACCCTTTTTGTTTTGCGGCCGACGGCCCCGGGGGGCTCCGTCAGGTCGCCGCCCATCTGAAGGCATTCGCTTTCTGGACCCAACCGCGCTATCTGGAGACTGTTGCAATGGCTTTCCCCGTCAAGCGTCCCCGCAGGCTGAGAATGAGCCCGACCATCCGTCATATGGTCCGGGAGACCGCGCTCACCCCGCACGACTTTATCTTGCCCCTGTTTGTCAAGGCAACCCGCGACAGACACTACCGGGAGCCCATCAAGAGCATGCCCGACTGCTACCATCTCAGCCCGGCGATGGCGGCCGTTGCGGCCCAAGAGGCATACGCGGCGGGGGTGCCGGCGGTACTTCTCTTCGGTCTGCCGGCCCATAAGGACAGTCGCGGGTCCGATGCCTGGGCCGAGGACGGCCCGGTGCAGCTGGCCGTTCGCGAAATCAAGTCCGCCCGGCCCGAGATCTGTGTTATTTGCGACACTTGCCTGTGCGAGTATACCGACCACGGGCACTGCGGGATAGTCTGCGGCGACACGGTGGACAACGACCCTACCCTCGAACTGCTGGCCCGCACGGCGCTGAGCCAGGTTCGGGCCGGGGCCGACATGGTGGCCCCCTCCGACATGATGGACGGCCGGGTGTCCGCCATCCGGCAGGCTCTCGACGCTCACGGGTTTTGCAACACGCCGGTGATGTCCTACGCCGCCAAGTATGCCTCCTCCTTTTACGGGCCTTTCCGGGCCGCCGCCGACTGTTGCCCGGCTTTCGGTGACCGCAAAACCTATCAGATGGATCCCGGCAATGCCCGCGAAGCCATGCGCGAAGTGGCCCTCGACATTGAAGAGGGGGCCGATATCGTCATGGTCAAACCGGCCCTGCCGTACCTGGATATCATCAAAGCCGTTCGTGATACCTTCGATTTGCCCGTGGCGGCCTACCAGGTGTCCGGCGAGTACGCCCAGATCAAGGGAGCGGCCGCCATCGGCCTGGTGGACGAGGTGTGCAACATGCTGGAGAGCCTGACCTCCATCAAGCGGGCCGGGGCGGACATGATCGTCACCTATTTTGCGGTCACTGCCGCCAAGGTGCTGGCCCGTCAGATGATCAGCTGCGAGGACTGCAGTCTATAAACTGCGCCTGTCGCGCACCTGGGGCCAATAGCGCGAACCCCTTACGTTCTTTCTTCCGGCCGGCGGGGTGCTGGTGATCGGCGGCGTTTTGCTGACAAACCGCTTTGGACGCGATGATTGCGTCGGCTGACCTGCGTGTGCAACCCTTTCGGCCGGTCGGCACAGTGAGGCTCAGGCAATTTCATCATCGCTGAGGTAGCAGGCCGGATCCGGGGCCCAGACGTCGCCGCTGACCGCCTCGGCGCGAACCCTGAAGTTGCCGCCGCAGATATCCAGCCAGCGGCAGGTGGCGCAGCGGCCCTTCACATGCCGCTTTTTTTCCTTGAGCTTGCCCATCAAGGGCTCGGAGGTATCCGACCAGATCACCGAAAACGGGCGCCGGCCAATGTTGCCGAAGCTGTAATGGCGCCAGAACTGGTCGGCGTAAACTTCCCCGTCCCAGCTGACGCACCCGATGCCCCGGCCCGAGTTGTTACCCTCGTTCATTTTGAGCAGCTCGAGCACCTCTTTGGCCCTTGCGGGGTTTTCCCGAAGAAGGCGCAGGTAGACGTAAGGGCCGTCGGCATGGTTGTCGACGGTCAGGACTTCCTTGGGCTTGCCCCGGTCGTGAAGGTCCCTGGTGCGGTCCATGATCAGGTCAACGGCCGCGCGGCTCTCGGCGTGGGAAAGATCGTCTTCGACCAGGTGGGAGCCCCGCCCGGCATACACCAGGTGGTAAAAACAGATCCTGGGGATCTGCATCTCCTCTAGGAGGTCGAAAATCTTTGGGATTTCGGCGAAGTTGGCCTTGTTGATGGTAAACCGCAAGCCCACCTTGATGCCGGCTTCCTGGCAGTTGCGGATGCCGTCGAGGGCTTTGGCATAAGCACCCTTGACCCCTCTGAAACGGTCGTTGACCGCTTCCATCCCATCCAGACTGATGCCGACGTAGGACAGGCCGATGTCTTTCAGAACCCGGGCCTTTTCCCGGGTGATGAGGGTCCCGTTAGTGGAAATGACCGCCCGCATGCCCATCTGCACCGCGTAGCCCGCAAGCTCCGGTAAATCGGGGCGCACCATGGGCTCGCCACCCGAAAAGAGCAGAACCGGCACGCCGAATCCCGCCAGATCGTCGATCAGTTTTTTCCCGTCCCGGGTGGAGAGTTCGTTGTTGAATGCGATGTCCTTGGCTTGGGCGTAGCAGTGGACACACTTCAGGTTGCAGCGCCGGGTGACGTTCCAGACCACCACCGGCCGCTTGTCCTTGGAAAACTGCAGAAGGTGCGAGGGCAGATGGGCCGACGAGCGCCCGTAGCGCAGCGCGTCCGAAGGCTCCACCGTCCCGCAGTAAAGCTTGGATATTCCGATCATCGCATTAGGTCCTTTCGAATTGTGCGTCCGAAACCTGGCGCAATTCGCTCTTGATCAGGTTGTTGAGATACTCTTCGGGGGCGAGCAGGGCCTGCTTGGATATAAAAAAACGGTTTTTCCCCGATTTTTCCTGCACCAGCTTGAGACCCAATTCAAAGTCGGCGGAGAGTTTGCGGCCCAATTCATCCGGCGTGAGGGCGGCGGTTAAAAACTGCCCGATCACAAAGTCGATGGCCTCTTCTTCGAGAACGATGTTGATATCATGACGTTTGAAAAAATTCAGTTCGATACTTTTGGTTTCATCGATAAGGGCCTTGATTTTGCGAAGCACCCCGCCCACATCCTGCAGACGACCGGCGTAATGCGCGGCGGCCAAGGCGATGCGCGATTCGGTGAGGGTCAGGTTGTGCCGGTCTGTCAAGGTGCGGTTGTTGGCGCGGATATAGTCTTGGACGTAGGCGATTTCGGCCTGCGCGATACGCTCGAAATCAAGCGCACGCTCCGGGTCCCCGGGGGACGCCAGCCATCGCGCCAGGACCGCATCCGGCGTTTTGATAACGGCCTCGGTGACCGGGAACTGTTGAATGTCCGTCGACGGCAGACGTCTTTCAAACAGCAGCAGCGCCTGCTCCACCGCACTGACCAGCCCTCTTGCGCCGGTGCGCTCTTCGAAAGCGCGAGCGGCCAGCAAGCGGAGGGCTTCGTCGCTGAATTTGATGGCGATGCCGTAGGCGGCAAAATCCAGCTTTTTACCGAGGACGATGGGGTTGTTGGGGCTTTTGAGGATGGCAAAGAGGTCCTCGCGCTTGAGACTTTCAAAAACCGCACGCACCGGCAGCCTGCCGACGAATTCGGATTCGAATCCGAACTGGATCAGGTCTTCGGATCTCAGGTGCCGCAACAGGCGGGTGTCGTGCGTCGGTTTGCTCACACTCGCCCCGAACCCGATGCCCTGCTCGGCAACCCGCTTTTGAATGATCTCGCTCAGCTCCGAAAATGCGCCGCTGACAATGAACAGGATGTGGCGGGTATTGACGGTCGCTTTTTCCCGTTTGCCGGTCTTGCGAAAGCGCTCGATCTCTTGAATCATGGAGATCGGGTCGTGGGGCACTTTGAGATCCACATCGGTTTCTTCGAGCGGTTTCAGGAGTGCGCGCTGGACCCCCGTGCGGGAAACGTCGGCACCGATGACGTTCCGGCTGGAGGCGATTTTATCGATCTCGTCGATGTAAATGATGCCGAACTGGGCCCGTTCGATGTCACCATCGGCTTCGCGCACCAGATCACGCACCAGGTCTTCGACGTCACCGCCGACATAGCCGGTTTCACTGAACTTGGTGGCATCCCCCTTGACCATCGGCACCCCGATTTTTTTGGCAATCAAACGGATCATGTAGGTCTTGCCAACCCCCGTGGGGCCGAGCATCAGGACGTTGTTCTTGATGCCGCCCACCATGTCGCCAAAATCATCCGGGGAGCCGGCCATGTGCTTAATGCGGTTGAAATGGGTGCAGATTTTAGTCGCCAGGACGGTTTTGGCCAGATCCTGCTTGACGATGTATTGGTCGAGAAAAGCGACCAGGTCCTCGGGTTTGAGGTCGAAATCAACGGGCGAGGGAAGGGGCCTCAACCCGACGGATTCGGTTTCGACGTTTTGGGGATTCGCTACAGGGGAAACGATCCGAACGCTGTCGCCGAACTTTTTAGACAGGAGCTGGGCCATCTCCTGCTCAATCTCTTTGGGCGTGATGGCTTTTGGATCTGATGGATTCATAGGTTTAAATAATAATCACACCCATTTTGAAATTCAAGCCGGCCGCGGCGTCCGACAGGCGGGGCCGGCCCCCCAAACGCCGGTGACATTTTGCGGCAGCCGATGGCCACCCCGTGTCAGCTTGGGGGTCCCTGAAAAACACCCGTCGTGATCAACGGCCTGCGAACCAAGGCAGGATTCATACCATCGGTCAGGGTGGAGTGGATATTGCAAGAGCATCCGGTCTGTGGTTAACTCTGCAACGGCCCCGGCCATCCCCATCCGCCTGACAGCGGCTGCGGCGTGGCTGAAAAGCCCTCGCCCCTGACGGGGACGGCTGCCACCAGCGGGATAAAAAAGTGCAAGAGGTGAACATGACGGTTGAACCCGAACCCCACGTCGATGAAGAGCTCTACACCCGTTATCGCAAGCTGGCAACCCTCTATCGGGAAACCCGGATAAAAATCGAGCGATTGAAAGACCACCGCGAGTTTATTTCCGTTACGCGCTTTGCCGGCCTGTTGACGGAAAATGAAAAAGTGCTGGCGGACCTGACTGCCCGCCTGGCACCGCTGAGGGCGCGGGTGGAAGCGGTTTTAGGCAGCAGGAAGCGGGAAATGCGATTGGTCGAAGCAAAGTTGGCCCCGGTGGAGGAGAAAATTCAGGAGGCCCGCGTACTCCACAAGATCAACCTGATTTCATGGCGCCAGCTCTACGGCGAAATCAAAAGGGTCAAGCGCCAAAGAAACCGGCTTCTTAAAACCTTGCAGATCAAACAACGGGAATTCCGACAGGTTCAGACCTTGCTGGATATTTGCCACCCGGGGAAATGTAAGCCGGCGCCTAAAAACTGGGCCCCCCTGTGGGGCTCCTGGCGCAAGGCCGCTGCCATCAACCCCGCCGGCGGGCAGGTGCACAAGCTCCAGGCCGAGGCGCGGGCCCTGCGGGGCGAGCTGGAGGGTCTGCGCAGCAAGAAAAAACAGTCCGCCGCGCGGGACGCGCCCACCCGCCGGGAGACGGCCACCGTCGAAAAGCTCCTGGCGGCGGTTCAAAACGGCGATACGCGCGCCCTGATGACGATGTTCCCGGCCAGCGCCGGGGTCACGGTGTGTGTGCGCGAGCCCTGAAGAATACCGGATGGATCGGTTGCGAAGGGCGGAGTAAAAAAAACCAAAAGAAGGGCCGGGATCTCTCTCCGGCCCTTCTTTTGGTTTTTTATGTCTGGTGCGCCCGGCAGGATTCGAACCTGCGATCTCCAGCTCCGGAGGCTGACGCCCTATCCCCTGGGCTACGGGCGCATGGCGGGGCGGGTGGGGGAGCGTGCGGCGGCGGCACGGTTGAGGAGTATTTAATGGATGCGCCGGTGGAAGTCAACCCTGAAAGTAAACCGGTTTTCGGGCGGGACGCGCCTGGCGTGGCGGTCTGGCTAACGCCTCAGGTCCATGTGTTCCAGCGCCGATTTGGCATCGCCGACCATGTAAAGCGATCCGCCCACGCAAATGACCTCACCGGGTGCGGCGCTCTCCAGGGCATAGTGCAGTGCGGAGGCCACGTCCGGCTTGAGGGTGATGTCATCGATCAGGTCGCGGGCGGCGTCGTATAATTTTTCCGGGGCCAGCGCCCGCTCAATCCGGGGGCGTGTCAAGATCACCCGGTCGCAGACCGGCAGGAGGCTTTTCAGCATTGCCCGGTAAGGTTTGTCACTGAGAATTCCCACGACCAGGGTGATCTTCCGGCCCGAGAGGGTGTGGGTCAGATAGGCGGCCAGGTTTTTGGCGGCGATACGGTTGTGGGCGCCGTCTAAAATGACCATCGGGTCGGCGGCAACGACTTCCAAACGGCCGGGCCAGATTCTTTGGGCAAAACCTTCCCGAATGGCGTTTAGAGAAATGTCGACCCGCGTGCTTTGATTGAGCAGCTCGCAGGCCGCCAGCACAATCCCGGCGTTGTCGACCTGGTAGCTGCCGGGAAGCCCGGTGCGCATGTCGTGCCAGACGTTTTCAATCCCGAAGTAGGTAAACGTTCCGTCGGCCCCCCGGCGGACGCGGAAATCTTTTCCCATTCGGAAGAGCGGGGCGTTGCGCTCTTGCGCAATGGCCTCCAGCACCCTGACGGCCGGTGCCTGCCTGACCCCGGTGACGACCGGGGTCGCCGGCTTGATGATGCCGCCTTTTTCGGCGGCAATCTTGGCCAGGGTGTTGCCGAGATACATTTCATGTTCGATGGAAACGTTGGAGATGATGGACAGGGCCGGAGCAATGATGTTGGTGGCATCGAGGCGGCCGCCCATGCCGGTTTCGATCACCGCCCAGTCCACCTCTCGTTGGCGAAAGGCGTGAAACGCCATGGCGGTGGCATACTCGAAGAATGTAGGCTCGCGTTCGTCGGGGGCCGCCGCTTTGACCGCCCGGTAGGACGCAATCACCTCCTCGTCGGAAATCTGTTCGCCGTCGATGCAGATCCGTTCGTTGAAGTGCACCAGGTGGGGGGAGGTGTAAAGGCCCGCCCGCAGACCGGCCGCCTTTAGAATGGCCGCCAGGGCGGAGGCGATCGATCCTTTGCCGTTGGTGCCGGCAACGTGAACGGCGGCAAAGCGCTCCTGCGGATTTTGCATTGCCTGGAGGATGCGGCGGATCGTATCAAGGCCCAGCTTGATGCCAAATCGCCGCAACCCGTACATCTCTTGCAGGCAGTCGTTGTAAGTGTCGCGGATTCCCATCTTCAAAAAAAACCCGGCAAGACGGAGATGCCTGCCGGGTGCGTTCGTTTGACTGGTTGCGATCGGATTTATCGACGGAATCGTTTCCTGGCGGCTGCAATCCGCTGCCGGCGAACGGCTTCACGCTCTTTGCGCCGCCGATACTCGCTTGGTTTCTCATAGCTTTTTTTGAGCTTCAACCGCTTGAAAAGGCCGTCGTTCTGGATTTTCTTCTTCAGAATACGCATCGCTTTTTCGAGGTCGTTATCCAAGACCTTGACTGTAATTTCCTTCAACCCTTATCGCCCCTTTCTATCCACCGGGCGGTCGATCACTGCGGATGCCGCTTTGATGGTTATTTTATTTCTTCGAAATTTTATAAATGAAATCCTATACTGGAATTAAAAGACTTTGGCAAGCAAAAAAGTGAGGCCGGAACACCGGGAGCTTTGGGCTGGGGGCTAATTGCCTTGACACAATTGTGAGATTACGCCATAAGAAAAAAATCGGCAGGAGCGCGAATCTTCTATCTTCGTCAGGTTTTCAGGTCAATCGGAAAAGGAGGGTTGAAAATGCGTCTGATTTTGTTGGGCGGCCCCGGTGCCGGAAAGGGAACCCAGGCCAATTACATCAAGGAGCGTTACCAGATTCCGCAGATTTCCACGGGCGATATGTTGCGGGCGGCCGTCAAGGCGGGCACCGAGCTGGGCAAAAAGGCCAAGGCCGTGATGGATGCCGGTGGGCTCGTCCCCGATGACGTAATAATCGGGCTGGTGAAGGAGCGGATCAAACAATCCGATTGTCAGAAAGGATTTCTCTTCGACGGCTTTCCCCGGACCATCCCCCAGGCGGATGCGATGAAGGCGGCCGGTGTCCCCATCGACGCGGTGGTGGATATCGATGTGCCGGATGCGGAGATCATCAAGCGGATGAGCGGACGCCGGGTTCACCTGGCCAGCGGCCGGACCTACCATCTCGTTTTCAATCCGCCCAAAGTGGAAGGCAAGGACGATGTCACCGGTGAGCCCCTGATCCAGCGGGATGACGACAAAGAGGAAACCGTGCGCAAGCGCCTGGAGGTGTATCACGCCCAGACCGAACCGTTGATCGGCTACTACCGCAATTGGGAAGCCACCGGGGAGAAGGCCGCTCCCCAATACATCAAGATTGAAGGCGTGGGCAAGGTTGATGCCATCCGTGACGCCATTTTTTCCGCCTTGGATAAGTTGAAATAATTTTTTCCGGATTTTTCGGCTTCAAGGGCCCTTTCCGCCTTCAGGTGGCAAGGGCCTTCCCCTTGGTTTCTTCCGGCAGGCGCTTTAGAAAAGCCTTTGCGGCTGCAAGGGCCGCTTCCCTGGTTTGAATCTCTCCTGAGAGCTGCTTTTCAGCGACAAAATCCAATACCTTCTTGAAAACCGGCGACGGCGACAACTGCAAGACCGCGATCAGGTCGTGCCCGGTGATCAGGGGGCGGGCGGCTTTGCGGGGGGTGTAGGTTGCCGCAAAGGCCTTGAGCTGGCTGTAGATAAATCGCGCAAAAGCCCCGCTGGCGCCGCGCTCACCGTTCTTGGCGCACATGTCGGCGAGGGCGTGCAGCAGCAGGGGCGGCGTCAGGTCGGCGCAGTGCATGAAAAACCGGGTCTGAGCTTTGGGTGACAGCCGCTCGCGGATCCACAGATTAAAAAGGTGCAGGGGGCGCAGGTGGTTGCCGACGATGAAGCCGATAAAAGTCCGCTCACGGGCGGAGAGCCGGAAGCGTTCGGCAATTCGGTTCGTCATGGCCGCACCGGTTTTGGCGTGGCCGTAAAAATGGATCCCGCCCGTGGGGTCGGTCGAACGCGTGCCGGGCTTGCCGATGTCGTGCAGCAGCAGCGCTGTTTTCAGGCAGGCCGTCACCTGGCGGCTGAGGTCCACGAAACCCGCGATGGCCTGGGGCGGTTGGTTCAGGAGTACCTCGAGTTCATCGAAAGCTGCGAGAGTGTGCGTCCAGGCGTCAAAACGGTGAACCGTCGGATCCTGTCGGCAGGCCTGCAGTGCCTTAAGCTCGGGAAAAAGGTGAAACAGAAGGCCGGTTGCCGCCATGTGCGTGAGATAGGGGTGGCTTCGGGGCGATTGAAACGTCTTGAATAATTCTTCGCGGATGCGTTCAGCCGCGGCATTCGTTATCAGCCCGGCCTGCCGGGCGATCAGACGAGCGGTGGGCGCGTCGATCTTGAAGTTCAGATTTGCCCCGCAGCGGTAGGCCCGCAGCAGCCGGATGGGGTCCCGGCGGAAAACAGAAGGGTGCACCATCCGGATGGTCCGGGTCCGAAGATCGTGCCGCCCGCCGTGCAAATCGGTCAGGATTCGGCTCCGTAGCGCGATCGCCATGGCATTGATGGTAAAGTCGCGACGACCGAGATCCTCCTCAAGGCTCTGCCCGGCCAGCGGGGTGATATCATAGATCCGACCATCGGCCACCACCCGATACACCGTTTTACCGGGGGTGCCCATTGTCACCAGGTGCCCTCCGGCGCCCTCGGCCAGTCCGGCCGCAAAGTGGCGGGCATCCCGGGCAACGCCGATGTCAATGTCCCGGGGGGCTCGGCCGATAAGGATATCACGGACGGTGCCGCCGACCAGATAGGCGCCCTCGGTGTCTGGCAGCAAGTCCAAAATAGCTGAAAGCGGCATCTTGGGGAGGACCTTTCCATCGGCAGGTCAGGCCAAGGGGCGGCTGACGCGGTTGCGGATACACGAGAACGAAAATTTTTCTATCATGAGCGGTCGTGGAATGCAATTCGGGCGCTGGGGTGCCGGCAGGCATCGGGGGCATTGAGGCGTTTGTTCGCACTTTTTTGTGTCTTTGGTGAGGGTTTAAAAAAACGAATGCCGGTTGAAAAGCGCTTGACATCAAAAATAACCCGTTATATCTTTTCGGAAATCTTTAAACCCGCCTGATGGAATTAACTACCCTACTGCATTCACCAGACAATTCGCTGTATTCTCAGCCTCTCAATGTCGACCGCCAAAAATTTTCGGTCCGCTCAACAGGCCTACAGCGTGGACGCAACCCCTTGGGTCTTAGGTGTTCTTGATTATCTCCAGAAAACCAGGCAGGTCTGGGGTGTGCCGCATGTCACCCCGGAAACTGATACCGCAGCATCGGCGACCGCTTTGAAAGATTCCCGGGATTTTCACCTATTCACACGGGTATTGGTCCGGGTCACCAGGTCGCCGCAAAACCTCTCGCGCAAGATGGCGCCGGCTGCCGTTGCAACTGAAAAACAGATTTGCCGCCAGTGCCTGTCCAAATCGTGACGGCGGCGCAGCAGACGGGCCAAAAGAGAAGTGTGAGCGGTCTTAACTCTTTTCTCTCAGAATCCTAACCCGTCTTCTATCAGGATACTAATTAGCGGAGCGAAACGTTCATGAACATCGTCGAATTGAAAGACAAAAAAATCAGCGAACTTACCCAGATGGCCAAACGGTTTCATATTGACGGGGCCGCCGGCATGCGCAAACAGGAGCTTATCTTTTCGCTCCTGCAAGCTCAAATCGAAAAAGACGGTATGATCTACGGGGAAGGGACGCTTGAAATCCTGCCGGACGGGTTCGGGTTTTTGCGGGCGCCGGACTACAACTATCTGCCCGGGCCGGACGATATATACGTATCACCCTCCCAGATTCGTCGTTTCAATCTGCGAACCGGTGATACCGTGTCGGGCCAAATTCGGCAGCCCAAAGAATCGGAGCGATACTTCGCGCTTCTGAAGGTCGAGGCCATCAACTATGAAGATCCCGAGATCGCCCGGGAGAAAATTCTTTTTGACAACCTCACGCCCCTTTACCCTGACCGCAAGATCAACCTTGAAACCGAACCGGACAAGTATTCCACCCGGATCATGGACCTGATGACGCCCATCGGTTTCGGCCAACGGGGGCTGATCGTTTCACCGCCCAGGTCCGGTAAGACGATGCTCCTGCAGGCCGTCGCGAATGCCATCGTCACCAATCACAAGGAAATTGTGATGTTTGTGCTTCTGATCGACGAGCGCCCCGAGGAGGTCACCGACATGGAACGCTCGGTGGAGGCGGAAGTCATCAGCTCGACCTTCGACGAGCCCGCCGAGCGGCACGTGCAGGTGGCCGAGATGGTCATCGAGAAGGCCAAGCGTCTGGTGGAGCACAAAAAGGACGTGATCATCCTGCTCGACAGCATTACCCGACTCGCCCGGGCCTACAACTCGGTGATGCCCCCCAGCGGCAAAATTCTCTCCGGCGGTGTGGATTCCAACGCGCTGCAGCGACCCAAGCGGTTTTTTGGCGCCGCCCGCAACATTGAGGAAGGCGGCAGCCTGACCATCATCGCCACCGCGCTGATCGATACGGGCAGCCGGATGGACGAGGTGATCTTTGAAGAGTTCAAAGGGACGGGTAACATGGAAATCCAGCTGGATCGGCGCCTGTCCGACAAGCGGCTTTTTCCCGCGATCGATATCAATAAATCCGGAACCCGCAAGGAAGAGCTGCTGCTGCCCCAGGAAACGCTCAACCGGGTCTGGATCCTGCGGAAGCTCCTCTCGTCATTGAATCCTATTGACAGCCTGGAATTTTTGCTTGATAAGATGAGCGGTACGCGAGATAATCAACATTTCATGGATTCGATGAACGCTAGATAAGGAGGATTTAGATCAAATGAAGAGCGGAATTCATCCCGACTACAAAGAAACCGTCATTCGCTGTGCCTGCGGCAACGAAATGACCGTCGGTTCGACCAAGTCCGATATCAGTGTTGAAATCTGTTCCCAGTGTCACCCTTTCTTCACCGGAAAGCAGAAGCTGGTCGACACCGCCGGACGGATTGAGCGTTTCCGCAGAAAGTACGCCAAGTTTCAGCAAAACGACCGCTAAGCCCACCCAGCGCCGCTGGCGGGGGGATTGAAATAGTTGAATCGGTTTGATTTTCAGACCATTCAACTATTTTCATGTTGGGCTTTTGGAGTTCAGACGCCGAAGCTGGCCGCTTACCCCCGGCAGGCGCAGGATGCAACCCAGAAACGGATCCGCTCCGGGTATACCCGGCCAAACAGGGTAGTTTAAAGACCATGTTCAGCAGACTAAAAGGGGTTGAAGAGCGATTTTTGGAGATCGAGAAGCGTCTCAGTGACCCCGAAAGCGTTAACGACCGCCATGAATACCAGAAAATTGTGCGGGAGCACGCCGAACTGAACAAGATCGTGGGGGCCTATCGCCTTTACAGGCAAACGGTCAAAGAATTGGCGGACAGCAACGACCTGCTGCGCGACGGGGACCCGGGCATAAAAGAGCTTGCCCGCGAAGAAATCCACGCGCTGATGACCGCCAAGGAGGGGTTGGAGGCGGAGCTGAGGAAGCTCCTGATGCCCAGAGACCCCAACGATGAAAAGAACGTCCTGATCGAAATCCGGGCGGGTACCGGCGGTGAGGAGGCCGGTCTGTTTGCCGGCGATCTTTACAAGATGTACTCCCGCTACGCGGAAAGCAAGGGCTGGCGGATCGAGGTGATGACCCACCACGCCTCCGGCGCCGGCGGGTTGAAGGAGGTCATCGCCATGATCCAGGGCCACGGCGCCTTCAGCCGCCTCAAATATGAAAGCGGGACACACCGGGTCCAGCGCGTGCCCACCACCGAGGCCCAGGGGCGGATCCACACCTCGGCGGTTACCGTTGCAGTGTTGCCCGAAGCCGAGGAGGTCGAGGTTCAGGTCGATCCCGGTGATCTCAAGGTGGATGTCTACCGCTCCACCGGCCCGGGCGGTCAATCGGTCAACACCACCGATTCGGCGGTCCGCATCACCCACCTGCCAACGGGCCTGGTGGTCACCTGCCAGGATGAAAAATCCCAGCTGAAGAACAAAAACAAGGCCATGAAGGTGCTGCGGGCGCGCCTGTATGACCAGATGCTCCGCGAGCAGAATGAAAAACGCTCGGAAACCCGCAAAAACCAGATCGGATCGGGTGACCGCAGCGAGCGGATTCGAACCTACAATTTTCCCCAGGGCCGGGTCACCGACCATCGCATCGGGCTGACCCTCTACAGGCTCGAGAGCATCCTGCAGGGGGAAATCGACGAGATCATAGACGAGCTGGTCACCTTCTACCAAGCTCAGGCGCTTAAAAATGCAGACACCGGTCACTCCCCCGCCATCAACCGGGCAGCCGCCCCGGGAAGTTAACTGGACCATACTGAAACTGCTCGCATGGACCACGTCTTTTTTCAAGTCCCACGGAATCCAATCCCCCCGCGCCGATGCCGAAATTCTGCTGGCCCACACCCTTGCCAGCGAGCGGATCGCCCTTTACACCCACTATGACCAGCCGCTGAACCCCGATGAGCTTCGCCGCTTCAAGGCTGTCATCAAACGGCGTGCCGCGCGCGAACCGGTGGCCTATATCGTCGGCCGAAAGGACTTCTGGTCCCTTGAGCTTGCGGTCACCCCGGCGGTCCTGATTCCCCGGCCCGAAACCGAATGCCTGGTTGAAAAGGCGCTTGAATTTTTGCCGTGCGATGCCGCGGCAAACCCCTGTCGCGTCTTGGAGTTGGGGACCGGCTCGGGTGCCATCATTCTGACCCTGGCCAAAGAGCGGCCCGCTCACCGGTTCTATGCCCTCGACCGATCGGTGGCGGCGCTGACCGTCGCCCGGATGAACGCGCGCCGTGCCGGTCTCCTCGGCCGGGTCTCTTTCTGGGCTGCGGACTGGTTGGAGGCCCTGCGGCCGGGCGGGCCGCTGTTCGATCTGATCGTCTCAAACCCTCCCTACATTCGCGCCGGAGACATCGCCGGGCTGCAACCCGAAATCGGCCGTTTCGAGCCGCGGCAGGCGCTGGATGGTGGGCCGGACGGCCTTCAGGACCTGCGCCGGATCATCCGCCAGGCCCCTGCCTTTCTAACCCCGGGAGGGCGGCTCTTGCTGGAAATCGGTTGGGACCAGGCCAAGGCCCTGGAAGTGGTCGCGGCCGACTGCGAGTTGTATGACGAATCAACCGTTTTTCAGGATTACAGTGGGCTGGATCGGATGCTGCAGTTGATAAAAAATAGATTGCGGTCTTCACGGTAATTTGTTAGTAAGAAAAGATTTTTTAATACGCACGCCGGTGGACTCTTTTTCGGGTGCTTTCAACCGGTTCGGTGAAAGCCGGAAACGAGGTGGATGCTGGCGGTGGACCCAACCCAACAGACAAGGAGAAAGAACATGGCGTATGTCACAATGAAGGAACTGCTGGAGGCCGGCGTCCATTTTGGTCATCAGACCAAGCGCTGGAACCCGAAAATGAAGCCCTATATCTTCGGCGCCCGCAACGGAATCTACATCATCGACCTTCAAAAAACGGTTCGGATGTTCAAGAATGCCTACGACTTCGTGGCCGACACGGTTGCCAAGGGCAAGTCCGTGCTTTTTGTCGGGACCAAGAAACAGGCCCGCGACGCCATCTACGAAGAGGCCAACCGCTGTGAAATGTACTACGTCCACAACCGTTGGCTGGGCGGCATGATGACTAACTTCCAGACCATCAAACAGAGCATCGACCGCTTGAACTACCTCAACAATATCGAAAACGACGGCACCATCAATCTGTTTCCCAAAAAAGAGCGGTTGAAGCTCGGCAAGGAAAGGGCCAAGCTTGACAGCAACCTGGGCGGCATCCGGTTGATGAAATCGCTTCCGGGGGCGCTGTTTGTGGTCGATCCCAAGAACGAGGCGATCGCGGTCAAGGAAGGGCGCCGCTTGGGCATCCCGATCGTTGCCATTGTGGACACCAATTGCAATCCTGATGACATTGACTACCTCATTCCCGGCAACGATGATGCCATTCGTGCCATTCGGCTGATTTCCTCCGGAATTGCGGATGCCTGTGAGCAGGGCCGCAAACGCTATGAAGAAAAACAGCAGGCCGAAACCGACAAGGCGGTTGCGGAAAAGGCCGCGCCGGTTGCGGGCGTCGAGCTGCAGCCGGGCGAGCGCAAGATCATTGCCGATGGTTCGGCGGGGCCGGTTGTTGAAGTCATTCGCAAAACCACCGGCCCGGCCGCCGGTGAAGCGCTGCCCGAGGGTGGCGCGACCGGCGAAACCAGCGAAAAAGAATAGATGAGGAGAGAGCGACGATGGCAGCGATAAGTGCGCAAATGGTAAAAGAACTCCGTGAAAAAACCGGGGTTGGTATGATGGATTGTAAGAAAGCCCTCGCCGAATGCGATGGCGACATGGAAAAAGCGGTTGAATTTCTAAGAAAAAAGGGGCTGGCCACCGCTCAAAAACGGGCCGGGCGGGCAACTTCCGAAGGAATTGTCCAGTCCTACATTCACATGGGCGGCAAAATCGGCGTTCTCGTGGAGGTCAACTGCGAGTCCGACTTCGTGGCGAAGAATGAAGATTTTCAGGGATTTGCCAGAAACATCGCCATGCATATCGCCGCCACCAACCCGGTGGGCATCGCCCCCGAGGATGTGCCTGCGGCGGTCGTCGAAAAAGAGATGGAAATCTACCGCGGGCAGGCCCAGGAAATGGGCAAACCGGAAAAGATGCTCGAAAAGATCGCCGAGGGCAAAATGGCCAAGTTTTTCAAGGACAACTGCCTGATGAATCAGCCCTACGTGCGCGATCCAAATCTTACCATCACCGATCTGCTCAATGAAACCATCGCCAAAATCGGTGAAAATATTTCCATCCGGCGCTTTGCACGCTTCCAAATAGGAGATTAACCACCTTTGGCGCAGCCACAATACCGGAGAGTTCTTTTGAAACTCAGCGGCGAAGCCCTGATGGGTGATCAGGGCTTCGGCATCAGTCCGGATATTCTGAAATACGTAGCCGGGGAGATCCAGTCGGTTTACGACATGGGGGTTGAACTGGCCATCGTGGTGGGCGGCGGCAATATTTTTCGAGGTGTTGCCGCCAGCTCTTTTGACATGGACCGGGCCTCGGCTGATCACATGGGCATGCTGGCGACCGTCATCAACAGCTTGGCGCTGCAGGATGCGCTGGACAAGCGCGGGGTGCAGACCCGGGTGCAATCGGCCATTTCGATGCATGAGGTCGCCGAGCCGTATATTCTCCGCCGGGCGGTGCGCCATCTTGAAAAAGGCCGGGTGGTGATTTTTGCCGCTGGCACCGGCAATCCCTACTTTACCACTGATACCGCAGCCGTCTTGCGTGCCCAGGAAATTCACGCCGAGGTTCTTTTCAAGGCCACCAAAGTGGACGGGATTTATGATGCGGACCCCGAAAAGAACAAGGATGCCCGGTTTATCCCGGCAATTTCCTACATGCAAGTCCTTGAAAAACAGCTGAACGTCATGGACATGACCGCCATCTCCCTGGCCATGGACAACCACCTGCCGCTGGTGGTCTTCAACCTCAAGACCAGCGGCAGTGTCAAGCGGGCCGTTTGCGGGGAAAAAATCGGCACCCGGATTGAAAACTGACCTCGCCACAGGGTAAAATGTTTTTTACGGAACCGTCAAGTTTATAGTCCAAGGGGGTTACAATGATCGCCGAAACTTGTCAGGAAACCCGCGAGCGCATGGGCAAGACCGTTGCCGCATTGAAAACCGAGTTCAAGAAGGTCCGCACCGGTCGGGCCTCCCTGGCCCTGCTGGACGGCATCCGGGTGGACTATTACGGCACGCCGACGCCGCTTAACCAGATGGCCTCGCTCTCGGTTCCCGAAAGCCGTCTGATCACGATCCAGCCGTGGGACGTGTCGGCCATCAAGGAAATTGAAAAGGCTCTCCTGAAATCGGATTTGGGGCTGACCCCCTCCAACGACGGCAAGCTGATCCGCATTGCGATCCCCCCCCTGACCGAGGAGCGGCGCAAGGAGCTTGTAAAGATCGTTCACAAGATGAGCGAGGAGCACAAGGTCGCCATTCGCAACATCCGCCGGGACGCCAACGAGCTCCTGAAAGGGTTTAAAAAGGACGGGGATATATCGGAAGACGAGGCTTTCAAGGCGCAGGATCAAGTCCAGAAGATCACCGACGAATACATCAAACTGATCGACGAGGTCTTTCAGGAAAAAGAAAAGGAAATTCTTGAATTCTAACCCGCCGACCGTCGATCTGGGCGGTGTGGACCCTGCCAGGCTCCCGACCCACATCGCCATCATCATGGATGGCAACGGTCGGTGGGCCAAGCGCCGGTTGCTCAACCGGGTCAAAGGACATGAAAAGGGTGCCGATACCGTTCGAACCGTGGTTCGCACCTGCCGTGAAATCGGCATTCAGTTTCTGACCCTGTATGCCTTTTCAACCGAAAACTGGCAGCGCCCCAAGGCGGAGGTGAGCGCATTGATGGCGCTGCTGAAAAAATTCATCGGCACGGAAAAAGACGAATTGCAGCAGCAGAACATCCGGCTCAAGGTCCTGGGCGAGATGGAGAGCCTTCCCGGGGATCTCCAAGCGGCCCTGAACGATATCGTTTCCCTGACGCGCAACAATGCCGCGATGACCGTCAATCTGGCCCTCAGCTACGGCGGGCGGGCGGAAATCGTCAAAATGGTCCGGGAAATCGCGCGCGAAGTCCAGGCCGGTCGACTGGCGCCCGATGCCATCGATGCGGGGTTGGTTGCCCGTCATCTGTATACCGGAACCATGCCGGATCCTGATCTGCTGATCCGCACCAGCGGTGAGATGCGAATCAGCAATTTTCTCTTGTGGCAAATCGCGTATGCCGAAATTTTTGTCACCCCAACCCTGTGGCCGGACTTCGATCGGGAGGAGTTTCTCGCTATTTTGCGCCACTACCAGGCGCGTGAACGGCGGTTTGGGAAAATCCCGGAAGCCTTGCCACCCCAGTAAGCATGCATCTTAAGCGCTGGATAACCGGGGTGTTGGCCCTGCCCCTCCTGATCGCGATCATCGCCCGGGGAGGGGCCGCCCTTTTTGGGGGGAGCATCGCCCTGGTCGCCGGGGTGGCGTTGTGGGAATATTACCGGGTCGTCTACCACCCGCAACGTCATTCGGTGCCCCGGATTGTGCCGCTTGTAGGCTATCTGGTCGGGATCGGTATCATCGGCGCCGCCCATGCCGGTCAACCGGCCGCCATCGCCGCCATCCTGACGGCCAATCTGATTTTGGCGGGCATTGTCGGTCTGGTTTATTTCAAAACGGTTCCCACGATTCCCGAAATCCTCTTCAAGCAACTGGCCGGAAGCCTTTACATTCCCCTTCTGCTGTCCCACCTTGTCATGCTGCGTGCCGGTGACCACGGTGTCGCCTGGGTTTTCTTTGTCGTCAGTGTTATTTTTGGAGGAGACATCGGGGCCTTTTATGCCGGCACCTATCTGGGGCGCAACAAGCTGTGCCCTTCGGTGAGCCCCAAGAAAACCATCGAGGGCGCGCTAGGCGGCCTTGCCGCCAATCTGTTGGTGGGCAGCCTGTTTTTCCTCTTTGTGCTGCCCCCGCTGCCGTGGGGGGGTGGGCTTATCGCACTGCTGGGCATGGGCGCTGTCGGTCAGGCCGGGGATCTTTTTGAATCTGTTCTCAAACGGGCGGCCGGAGTTAAGGATTCCGGCGGAATTTTACCGGGGCACGGCGGCATCCTGGATCGGATCGACGCGCTCCTTTTTGCCGCGCCGCTGGCATACGCTTTTAAGGCGGCCTGCGCCTGAGCGCCTTGGCGTTGCTCCGCAGTATTTCCGTGGGCTTTTTCACAGTCGCAAGTCCCCGGGCGGATTCGACCTTTCTCCGATAGCGCCCCATCGGGTTTCGGGTTGCCATGAAAAATATCGCCATTTTGGGTTCAACCGGCTCCATCGGGCGCAACACCCTCGAGCTTGTCGCAGCGTTTCCGGAAAAGCTGTGCGCCAAGGCTCTCACCGCCAAGACCAACCTGCGGCTTTTGCTGCAGCAGATCGAAATTTTTCACCCTGAAATGGTGGCGGTTTTCGATCAGGCATCCGCCGAGAGCCTGCGAAAGCAGCTACCCGCCGGCACTCGGGTTGAGATCCTTTTCGGCGAGCAAGGCTACTGCGCGGCGGCTGCCTGGGCAGCCGTGGATCAGGTCGTCACGGCCATGGTGGGCGCGGCCGGACTTGCGCCGACGCTTGCAGCGATTGCCGCCGGCAAGGCCATCGCCCTGGCCAACAAGGAGACCTTGGTGATGGCCGGGCAATTGGTGATGGCCCGGGCGGCAGCCAAAGGGGTGTCGATTTTGCCGGTCGACAGTGAACACAGCGCCATTTTCCAGTGCCTCGCAGGCCAGCGGCGGCAGGACCTGCAAAAGATCTTTTTGACGGCCTCCGGTGGCCCCTTTCGGGGCAGGCCCCGCGACGACCTTGCGGGTGTGCGGCCCAAGGATGCCCTGGCGCACCCCACGTGGCGGATGGGGGCGAAAATTTCCATCGATTCCGCGACCCTGATGAACAAAGGGTTGGAGGTGATCGAGGCCAAATGGCTTTTTGGCCTGGCCCCGGCGGAAATCGAGGTCGTGGTGCATCCCCAAAGCATCATCCACTCCATGGTGGCCTACCGGGATGGGTCGATTTTGGCGCAGTTGGGCGTACCGGACATGAAAGGCGCCATCGCCTACGCCCTCTCCTGTCCCGAACGCTGGCCGTTGCAGCAGCCGCTGCCGGACTTTGCCGCTACGGCCGGGCTGACCTTCGAAAAACCGGATCTGGCGGCCTTTCCCTGCCTGGCTTTGGCCTTTGGCGCCTGTGAAGCAGGCGGCACTTACCCGGCGGTGCTGAATGCCGCCAATGAAGTGGCCGTAGAGGCTTTTCTGGCCGGGCAGGTCGGTTTTTTGGATATCCCGTTTTTAGTTGAGCACACCCTTGCGGCCCACAGCGGAAATACCCGCCCGCAGCTGGTCGATATCCTCAGCGCCGACCGCTGGGCGCGCGGTGAGACCCGGCGCAAAATGTCCGCCAAAACGACACCGGCGCTGAGGTCGAATCTTCAATGAAACCGTTAACCTTATGGAATGCGGGAAGCCCCGCTAAAGCATATCCGGCATGAGCACCAACCTGATCGCATTTATCGTCGTTCTCGGCGTTCTGATTTTTTTTCACGAACTCGGGCACTTTTTGGTCGCCAGACTCTTTGGGGTCGGCGTGGAGCGCTTCTCGCTGGGCTTTGGTCCCCGGATTTTCGGTAAACAGGTTGGAATTACCGATTACCGTGTCTCCGCCATTCCTCTCGGCGGCTATGTCAAGATGGTCGGCGAGGAGCCCGACGCGGAGATCGACCCGGCCGACATCCCCATCTCGTTTACCCACAAGCACGTCTTCAAGCGGATTCTGATCGTTGCCGCCGGCCCGTTTTTCAACCTGCTGCTGGCGGCGGTCATATTCTACGGTGTGTTCCAGATCTCCGGGCTGATGATCCTGAAGCCGGTGGTCGGCGCCGTCGAGGCGGACACGCCCGCCGCCCTGGCCGGGTTGGCTGAAAATGACCGGATCGACGCCATCGACGGCACCCCCATCGGCAGCTGGGAGGAAATGGCCGCCGCCATTTCCAAAAGCGAGGGCAGCCCGCTCGTTCTGACGGTCGCGCGCGGCGAGAGCCTGCGGGAGGTTGTGATAACCCCGACCCTCAGGCCGGCCCAGAACATCTTCGGGGAGCCGGTTGACCGCTATGTGATCGGCATTTCAGCCGCCGGTGATTTCGAGACCCAACGGCTCAACCCGTTTCAGGCTCTCTACGAGAGCATCCATCGGACCTATTATTTCACCAAACTGACCGTGGTCAGCGTGGTGAAATTAATACAGGGGACGGTTTCCGCCAAAACCCTGGGGGGGCCGATCATGATCGCCGAGATGGCCGGTCAGCAGGCCAAGGAAGGGGCTTGGAACCTGGTAACCTTTATCGCGCTGCTGAGCATCAACCTGGCGATTTTGAACATCCTGCCGATTCCGGTGCTGGATGGGGGCCATCTGCTTTTTTTTGCCATCGAGGCCGTGACCGGCCGACCGGTGAACGTCAAGGTGCGCGAGGTCGCCCAGCAGGCGGGGATATTCCTGCTCCTGCTGCTGATGATTTTGGTGTTCTACAATGATATCACCCGGATATTTTTCCGGTAGGACGCTGCAGGACCAGCCGCGTTTAGCGGCTCACGACGGCGGCGGCCGGCTGCACGGCCATGTGCTTTGACCTTCAATCCGGCTGCGGCCGGGATTTTAACCAGGGAAAGCGAAGATGCCCTACCGACTCGAAATTGCCTTGAAACCCGAAATGGTCGATGCCGAAGGGGAGGGGATCCGCCGCAAGGCCAGCGATTATTTCGGTATCACCATTGGGCGGGTTCGAACGGTGCAAATCCTGACCATCGACGCCGCGCTTTCGGCCGACCAGCTGAGCGCCGTCCGGACCGAAATCTTTACCAACCCGGTAACTCAAATTGCCTCGTTTGACCCCCTGCCGATTCCCTTCGACTGGAGCATCTGGGTGGGCTATCGTCCCGGCGTGCGCGACACCCCCGGCAGCACGGCCGTCGAGGCGATCGAGGACCTTTTAAAAATCAGGCTCGCCCGGGACGAGGCCGTTTTTACCTCCAAACGCTACTGTCTCGAGGCCGAAGAAATCTCTTTCGCGGCGGTGGACCGGATCGCCGCAGAGCTCCTGGCCAATGACATCATCCAGCAGTGGCGGATTATCCCGAAATCCGATTGGGATCCCGCCGTGGGCATCGGGTACATATTGCCCAGAGTGCAGCTCAACCACGAGCCGGTGGTCACCACCGTGGCCGTCGAGAGTGACGCTAGCCTGCGCCGGATCAGTTTTGAGCGCAATCTGGCCCTGAACCCCCTGGACATCCCCGTCATCCGCGAGTACTTTACGCGCCCGGAGGTTCGGAGCGCACGGGCGGCGGTGGGGCTGGGCGACCCCACCGACATCGAACTCGAGTATCTCTCCCAGGCCCGCAGCGACCACTGCAACCACAACACCTTCCGCGGGCTTTTTCGCTACCGCGATCTTGCCGGCGGCCCCGCCGAAACCATCGACAGCTTGTTTAAAACCTGTATCGAAGCCCCGACCCTGGCCCTCAAAGAGCGCAAACCCTGGGTGGTCTCGGTGCTGTGGGACAATGCCGGGGTCGCCCGTTTCGACGATGAGCACCACTACGTCGTCACCGGTGAAACCCACAACTCACCCTCCAACATGGAGGCCTACGGCGGCGCCATCACCGGGATCGTGGGGGTTTACCGGGACCCCATGGGGACCGGCAAAGGGGCCAAGCTGATCATGGGCAGCTACGGGTTCTGTGTCGGTCAGCGCGATTACGACGGGCCGCTGCGCCCGCGGCTGCACCCGCGGCGCCTGCTGGACGGGGTCATCGAAGGGGTCCGCGACGGCG
>JBAPYE010000324.1:0-2296 GCA_049284575.1 Desulfobacterales bacterium | reverse complement strand
CCATGGCACTGACCCGCGCCATCATCGAAAGCCTTGAGGAATACGCCCAGAAGAACAAAAACTTCTCCAAGGACTTGGTGCGCAACGCCGCCACCATCCCCGATCCCGCCCGACTGGTCGACACGGTGGCCGCCCACTTTTCCTTCAAACTGGAGGACAAGCAGCTGCTGCTGGAGACCGAATCGCTGACCGAACGCCTGGCGCTGCTCCTGCGCCTGATCAAAATGGAGGTTGAGGTCTTCGTGATGGAGCAGCGGATCAAGGGCCGGGTCAAGGACCAGATGGAAAAGACCCAGCGCAATTACTACCTCAACGAGCAGATGCGGGCCATCAAGAAGGAAATGGGGTCTGAAGAGGACGCCGCCGACGAGCTCGACGAGCTTGAAAGGCGCATCCGGCGCAAACGCCTGTCAAAGGAAGCCGCCGGCAAGGTCAAGCAAGAATTTGAAAAGCTCAAGCTGATGACCCCCATGTCGGCCGAAGCCACCGTTGTGCGCAACTACATCGAGTGGATCATCAGCCTGCCGTGGTTTGACAAAAGCCGGGTGCGCAACGACATCGAAGAGGCCGAGAAGATTCTGGATGAGGACCACTACGGGTTGGAAAAACCCAAAGAACGCATCCTGGAATACCTGGCGGTGCAGTCCCTGGTCAAGAAGATCCGCGGCCCGATTCTGTGCCTGGTGGGCCCCCCGGGGGTCGGCAAAACCTCTCTGGCCAAATCCGTGGCGCGGGCCACCGGACGCAAGTTCGTGCGCCTCTCCCTGGGCGGTGTGCGCGATGAAGCCGAGATCCGCGGGCACCGACGGACCTACATCGGCGCCATGCCCGGAAAAATCATCCAATCGCTCAAGAAAATCGGTGCCACCAACCCGGTTTTCTGCCTGGATGAAGTCGACAAGATGAGTATGGATTTTCGCGGGGACCCCTCCGCCGCCCTCCTGGAGGTCTTGGATCCGGAACAGAACTTCAGCTTCAACGACCATTACCTCGACCTGGATTACGACCTCTCCGAGATCCTTTTCATTACAACGGCCAATACCCTGCCGGATATCCCGCTGCCGCTCCAGGACCGGATGGAGATCATCCAGCTGCCCGGCTACACCGAACACGAAAAGTACAATATCGCCCAGGATTTTCTCATCCCCAAGCAGATTCGAATGAACGGGCTTGAAGGCTACGACATCCAGTTTTCAAAGAACACCATTTACGAAATCATTCAGAAGTATACCCGCGAAGCCGGGGTCCGCAATCTGGAGCGTGAAATTGCCGCGATCTGCCGCAAAATCGCCCGGGAAGCAGTCAAGAACAGCCAAGAAAAAACCTACAGGGTAGTTCAGAGCGCCGTTCAGAAGTATCTTGGCGCACCGCGCTTCCGCCATGGCCAAATCGAGGCGCGCGACCAGATCGGGATCGTTACCGGCCTGGCCTGGACCCATGCGGGCGGCGACCTGCTGTGCGTGGAAACCCTGGTGATGCCGGGCAAGGGCGAGTTGACCATTACCGGGAAACTAGGTGATGTGATGAAGGAGTCCGCCCAGGCCGCGGTCAGCTACGTCCGCTCAAGGGCCGAACGGCTGGGCCTGGATCCCCGCTTCCACCGCAAAACCGATCTTCACATCCACGTTCCCGAGGGGGCGATCCCCAAGGACGGGCCCTCTGCGGGCATCTCCATGTGCACCTCGATCGTCTCGGCCCTCACCCGCCGGCCGGTGCACCGAGATATCGCCATGACCGGCGAGATCACCCTGCGCGGGCGGGTGCTGCCCATCGGGGGCCTGAAGGAAAAAATCCTGGCCGCCCACCGGGCTGGTATCCGCAAGGTGCTCATCCCGGGAGACAACGAAAAGGACTTGAGGGACATTCCGGCCAGCATTGCCAAACAGCTGGAAATCGTGCCGGTTGAGCACATGGACGAGGTCCTGACCCATGCCCTGGTGCTGGCGGAGGGCGACACCCTCTTTCAGGGCAGCGACATCTATTTCGGCGTCAGCGCGGATAAACAACTGAATTCTCAAACCACGATCAATTGATCCGCATTTTTTTACACAAGGCTTTTTTTGCCTTGACTTTGTCAGAGTAAATCGGTATTAGTTCAGCCCTCTTTCGGGGAAACCGGTCGCCAGGCAGGGGAATTTGCGGGCGGGTAGCTCAGTTGGGAGAGCATCGGCCTTACAAGCCGAGGGTCACAGGTTCAAGCCCTGTTCCGCCTACCACTCTTTCGGACGGCTTGAGCAGCATACGGGGGCGTAGTTCAGTTTGGTTAGAACGCCGGCCTGTCACGCCGGAGGTCGCG
>JBAPYE010000323.1:0-7457 GCA_049284575.1 Desulfobacterales bacterium | reverse complement strand
CCTCTCGAGTATTAGGATTGGGAAGTGAAGACAAGCGGACGGGGGGATGGGAGGATGGTCTTGGTTTTAGGTTTTTTTTGCAATCTGAATCCGTACTTCGGGTCAGTTGAATTCAGGAGACGATTCAGTCTCCGGTAGTTTATCGATTTGAAAAGGAGCCGAACATGTTGTGGACCATAGCTGTCATTCTCTTGATTTTGTGGGTGCTGGGGTTGTTCAGCGGCCACACGATGGGTGGCGTCCTTCACATCCTCCTGGTCATCGGTCTCATCGTGGCGGCGGTCCAGGTTATTAAGGGCCGCAGGCGCGGGTAAGGATTCAAACCCGTGCCGGATAAAAATTCTTCCCTCAGCACAACCGATCGGTTAAGTTAATGTCATTGTGCTGCAAACCGTTATCGGAAAAGTTCTCAGGCTGCGCTTACCGGTTTCATCCTGGCAGTCAGTGTTTGGAAATCCTGCCGGGAGGTGACCTCCTTGAATGAATGTCTGCGCAGCTTGGCGCACAATCCCCTTTGAGAGGGGGAAATAAGCATGAAAAAAATAGCAATCGCGGCCGGCGCCGCAATCCTTCTGGTCATCGTGCTCTTCGGATGGTGGGTTCTCAGCCGCCCCGAGCGCGGGACGACCGGCTCGGTCAGCACGAACTTCAGATGGCTCGGGCCGAACGACAAGATCGTGGTCGACGGCTTCGACGACCCCAAAGTCCAGGGCGTTGCCTGCCACCTTTCCCGGGCCCAGACCGGTGGTGTGAAAGGCGGCATGGGCATGGCAGAGGATACGAGCGACGCCAGTATCGCCTGCCGTCAGGTCGGCCCGATCAGGATCGTCGGCGAACTCAAGGACGGCGAGCGCGTTTTCGACGAACACCGCAGCCTGGTGTTCAAGACCCTTCAGGTCGTGCGCTTCTTCGACCGCGAGCGCAATGTGCTGGTCTACGTGTCCTACAGCGATCGGGTCATCGCGGGCAGCCCGCAGAACAGCATCAGCACGGTGCCGATCATGAGTTGGCCGGCGCCATAGCTGCCGCCGCTTCGTGCAAACCGTGTTTTGGTCTTGCCGCATAAAAGCGGGAGATACCCAAACCCACCCGCCGGTGCTGGCGATCGAATCCAGAAATTAAAGCATTTCCCATCGCTCCTTGAGCTCGCCCCCTCCTCGGATCCCCCCCCCATCAGCGGCCTGAGCGGGAGAGAAAAAAATCCAAGCACTGCCGCGGAGGCCAAAAGAGTGAAGCGTTTGAAAACGACAGGATCCGCACCTCACGAGTTCAGTATGCCGGTCTAATAAGAGTGGCTCACAGCTCATCCTGATTTCGAGCTTTATTCGGGCTGAGGTCCGCAAAAGGGCTTGACCTTCAGGATTCCGGAGGGCTATGGGGTAAAAGCGAGATGCTTCCAGCGCATAAACGTCCGCAGTCATTCGAGGAGGAAATCGCCAATGGTGCCAGCCACGGCTTAGCCTTGGTTGCGTGTCTTATCGCAACACCCTTTCTTCTCAGTTCGGCCTTGCGGTCCGGTGACGCATGGCGTGTTATCGGAGTCGCCATCTTTGCCGGAACGATGATTTTCATGTACCTGTCATCCGCGCTCTATCACCTTCTGCCTGAGAACAGGGCCAAACGGTCGCTTCGGGTGTTTGACCACGTAGCGATTTTCTTCCTCATCGCAGGTACATATACTCCGTTTACGCTGGGCGTCTTGCGCGGCGCATGGGGCTGGACGATTTTCAGCATCGTGTGGAGTTTGGCGCTTCTCGGGATGACGCTGAAGATCAGGGGGGCCCTGAGGAATCCCCTCGTCTCGACAGGCCTCTATCTGGCAATGGGCTGGCTGATCGTCGTGGCGATCCGACCGCTCGGGTTGAAAGTGCCGTTGCCAGGCCTTCTCCTGCTGCTGGCGGGAGGCATCGCGTACACGGGTGGATTGGCATTCTATGCGGCTGAGCGGGTACGCTACAGCCATTTCGTGTGGCATTTTTTTGTCGTTATAGGCACCACCTGCCACTTCTTGGCGGTACTGTGGTATGCGCTCTGACGTCCCTTACCCTGACCGCCGGGCCACGACCACTTAGTAAATCTCAAGGCCACAGGAGACAATCACATGCGTAAACGTATAATCCCCCAGGGCGCTCAGGGGGTCATCTTCCCGGCCGAAGCCTGGCTGGACTTGGAGAACTTGGCGCAGGCGGAACTGACGTCCGAGGATCCGTCACACCCGATCGAGTCGGCTTTGAAACCCGGTGTGCGACCGGGCTGGCGGGCCTCAGGACCCGGCCAGCAGACAGTCCGGCTGCTGTTTGACGAGCCGGTGCGAATCCGGCGCATCCATTTGGTGTTTCACGAATATGAGCAGCAGCGCACCCATGAGTTCCTGTTGCGGTGGTCCTCCGACGGCGGTCGCACGTGCCGGGAGATTGTGCGCCAGCAGTACAACTTCAGCCCGCCGGAGAATACCCGCGAAATCGAAGACTATGAAGTTGATCTTGTCGGGGTGACGCTGCTGGAAATGGTCATTTCGCCTGACATCAGCGGGGGATGCGCCCGTGCATCGATGGCTGAGCTGCGCCTGGCATAAGCACCAGACGTGCTCCCGGAGCTTGAGGCGGGCGACACGCTTGCGATCTGACATAAGGAGACATCAAAAATGGGGGTGAGCAGGGAGACCGATCGCGGACTTTTTTCCCGTTTGTGGGCGCGCCTCGGCGGCCGCGACCGGGCATGGAAGGCTGCCGGTGATGAACAGCCCCTTCGATCGGAGCTGTTCAGTGCCGATCAGATGGAGCAGCATGGCAAGGTCCTTGCGGGTGCGCACCAGTTGAAGTCTGGGCGTTTCCGGGACCGCCTTCTGGCGCGGCTGGCCGAGAATGAAAGTCTCCTGCTTGAAGTTCACCAACTGCTGACCGAGGACGTCAAGACGGACCGCCGAATTGCACCGGCCGGGGAATGGCTGCTTGACAACTTTTATTTGATTGAGGAGCAGATTCGAACGGCCAGGCGGCACTTGCCGAAGGGGTTTAGCCGTGAGCTGCCCCGCTTGCGGCACGGCCCATCGGCCGGGCTTCCGCGGGTCTATGACATCGCACTGGAGACCATCTCGCACGGAGATGGCCGGGTGGATCTGGAAAACCTCAGCAGTTTCGTGGCGGCCTACCAGTCGGTGATCCCCCTGAAATTGGGCGAGCTGTGGGCCATCCCCATCATGCTGCGCCTGGCCCTGATCGAGAATCTGCGGCGGCTGGCCGCCCGGATCGCCGCCGACCGAATGGATCGAAGCCGCGCCGATCACTGGGCCGACCAGATGACCGAGATCGCCGCCAAGGACCCCAAAAGCCTGATCCTGGTGATCGCCGACATGGCGCGGTCGAACCCGCCGATGGTGAGTTCGTTTGTCGCGGAACTCTCGCGCCGCTTGCAGGGGCTGGGCCCCGCTCTTACAATGCCACTCACCTGGATCGAACAGCAGCTGTCCGAGTCCGGTCTGACCATCGAGCAGTTTGTGCGCTCCGAGAACCAACAACAGGCCGCCGACCAGGTCACGATGAGCTACAGCATCGGAAGCCTCCGGTTCCTGGGCGCGATGGACTGGCGTGAGTTCGTCGAGACGATGAGCATCGTCGAGCAGACCCTGGCCGAGGATTCCGGCGACGTTTACACCAAGATGGATTTTGCCACCCGTGACCGCTACCGCCATGTCGTGGAGAAAATTGCCAAGAGCAGTCCGCACTCCGAAAGCGAGGTGGCCCGCCAAGCGATCCAGCTGGCGCACGAGGGTGCAACCCGGCAAGGCAGTGACCACCGCTGCGCACATGTCGGCTTCTATCTGATCGACGAGGGAGTGACGCGGCTCGAACGAACGGCGCAGGTGCGTTGGTCACCCGCCGAGGCTCTGCGCAAAGCCGGTAGCCGGTTTGCGCTGCAGCTCTATATCGGCACCATCCTGCTGATGACGGTGGTCTTCGCCGGGTTCTTGGCGGCCAAGGCCCATGCCGGTGGGGTGCAGGGGTGGACACTCGGGCCGCTCGGACTGCTCCTGCTGCTGTGCGCCGGTCATCTGGCGGTAGCCCTGGTGAACTGGCTGGCAACGGTGCTGGCGACGCCGCAGCGGATTCCGCGCATGGACTTCTCCAAAGGCATCCCGTCGGAATTTCGAACGCTGGTGGTGGTCCCGACCATGATCATGAGCACGGAGAACATCGAGGACCTTGTCGAGACCCTGGAAGTCCACTTCCTGGCAAATCAGGACGACTACCTGCACTTTGGCCTGCTGACCGATTTCGGCGACGCCGTCGCGGAAACGCTGCCGGAGGACGAACCGCTGTTGCGGCTGGTCCGGCAGAGAATCGAAGAGCTGAACGAGAAGTACCGGAATTCGGCCAGCGATCATTTCTTCCTTTTTCATCGCCCGCGCCGCTGGAACTCCAAGGACCGGATCTGGATGGGTTACGAGCGCAAGCGCGGGAAGCTTGCGGATTTGAATGGGCTTCTGCGCGGCGGGGCTCACGGCCCTGCGGGGGATCGCTTCGCGCTCGTCGTCGGGGAAACTGCGGTCCTGTCGAACGTCAAGTACGTGATCACCCTGGACACCGATACGCAACTGGCTCGCGATTCGGCGCTGCAGTTTGTGGGCGCCATGGCGCACCCGCTGAATCGCGCGCGCTACGACGAAGGCCGGCAGCGTGTCGTTGCGGGCTACGGCATCCTGCAGCCCCGCGTGGCGGCGAGCCTGCCCGGGGCGAACCGGTCGCGGTATGCGCGCATGTGCGCCAGTGAGCCCGGCATCGATCCCTATACGCGCGCCGTTTCCGATGTTTACCAGGACCTGTTCGGTGAAGGCTCGTTCATCGGCAAGGGCATCTATGCGGTCGAGACGTTCCAACGGGCGCTGGGCGGGCGTTTCCCCGACAACCGGATCCTCAGCCACGATCTTCTGGAAGGTTGCTACGCGCGGGCCGGACTAATGAGCGATACGCAGGTGCACGAGGAATACCCCTCTTCCTACAGCGCGGATGTGAGCCGCCGGCATCGTTGGATTCGCGGCGATTGGCAGATTGCGCGCTGGCTCTCGCCATGGGTTCCCGGCCCCGATGGCGGCCTGCGCAAAAATCCGCTATCGTTGCTTTCGCGCTGGAAGATTTTCGACAACCTGCGGCGCAGTCTCACCGCGGCGGCGTTGACACTTTTGCTGCTGTTGGGCTGGACGGTTCTATCTTCACCCTGGTTCTGGACCCTGTCCGTGATCGGCATCATCCTGATCCCTCCAGTGATTGCCTCGGCCCTGAACGTGCTTCGAAAGCCGGTCGATCTGACCCTGGGGCAGCACCTCGCCTCCACGATGCGCGCGACCGTCCGGCACCTCGCTCAGGATGCCTTCTCGTTTGCATGCCTGCCCTACGAAGCCTACTTCAGTCTGGATGCGGTGGTGCGATCGGCCTGGCGGATGCTGATCTCGCACAAGCGTCTGCTCGAATGGCACCCGTCGGGCGATTCTGACCGCAATGACCGTACCGGCTTCGCCGGCTCGTACCGGACCATGTGGATCGCCCCGGCCATGGCCACGGCCGCGGCGATCACAGTTGCGGCTTCGGGGCCGGCCGCGTTGGCCGTGGCGGGGCCCATCCTGGGCCTTTGGTTTGCCTCCCCCGCTCTCGCCTGGTGGGTCAGCCGGCCGCTCACCCGCCGCGAATCAAGGCTGACAGTCGATCAGACCCGCTTTCTGCGGAAGCTTGCCCGGAAAACCTGGGTGTTTTTCGAGACCTTCATCAGCCCGGACGATCATTGGCTGCCGCCGGACAACTATCAGGAGCATCCCGTCGGCAGGATCGCGCACCGCACCTCTCCTACCAACATGGGCCTTGCGCTGCTGGCGAATTTGTCGGCGTACGACTTTGGCTATATTTCGGCCGGAAAGCTCATCGAGCGAACGCGGAATTCGCTGGATACGATGAAAGCGTTGGAACGCCACCAGGGCCACTTCTTCAACTGGTATGACACCCAATCCCTGAAACCCCTGGCCCCCCAATACATTTCGTCGGTGGACAGCGGCAACCTCGCGGGCCACCTGCTGACCTTGCGGCCGGGACTGCTCGAACTCGCCGATCACAAGATCCTGTCAGCGCGATTGTTCAAGGGCTTAAGCGACACCCTCAGGATCGCCATAGACGCTGCGGCCGCCGCTCCGGCAGAAGCCGATCCGGAAGCATGCGCCGCGGCCCGGCTCGCGCGACTTCTGCAGGACCTGGAGCCCGCGATCCGTTCCCAGCCGACCACGCTCCTGGCTTCGCGCCGCTGCCTGGACCAGCTGGCAACCGCCGCTGCAGAGGTGGTCCGCGGGCTGGATGTTCCCGATGCCGACCCCGAAAGCGAATTGAGGTGGTGGGCGCAGGCCTTCGCCGGGCAGTGTCAAGATGCCCTCGATGAGCTGAAGTTGCTTGCTCCGTGGACAGCGTGCTTGCCTTTCCGGAATAGCCCCGGAGATTTTCCCGGTCTTGACGAGGTCCCAACCCTGTGTGATCTGGCAGTGCTGGACGAAAAGATCCTGCCGTCGATTGCGCTGCAACTATCCTCTGACCCGCCCTCCGAGGAGCGCGCAGGGCTTGATGAACTTCAGCGTCTCATCACAGAGGCCAGCCAACAGGCCAGAAAAAGGATTGCGGCTATCAAAGGGCTTGCCCTGCTGAGCGACCTACTCGCGCGCATGGAATATGGCTTCCTGTTCGACGAGTCCCGCCATCTGCTGGCCATCGGCTACAATGTCCGTGAGCGCCGGCTGGATTCGAGTTACTACGATCTTCTGGCCTCGGAAGCGCGGTTTTCCAGTTTCGTAGCGATTGCGCAGGGACAACTGCCGCAGGAGAGCTGGTTCGCCCTGGGGCGCCTGCTCACCATCGCCGGTGGAGAACCGGTCCTCCTTTCGTGGAGCGGGTCGATGTTCGAATATCTGCTGCCGCTCCTGGTGATGCCGACCCACGAACACACGCTGCTCGACCAGACCTATAAGGCGGCTGTGGCCCGGCAGATCGCGTATGCAAAAAAGCGCGCCGTGCCGTGGGGCATTTCGGAATGTGGTTACAATGCCATCGATGTGCATCTCAACTACCAGTACCGCGCCTTTGGTGTCCCCGACCTGGGGCTCAAACGCGGGCTCGCCGAGGACCTGGTGATTGCACCCTATGCCTCGGCGCTGGCGCTGATGGTGGCGCCCGAGGAGGCGTGCCTGAACCTCGAGCGACTCGCTGCCGAAGGTTTTGAAACCCGGTATGGCTTCTACGAAGCGATCGACTACACGCCCTCGCGCCTGCCGCGCGGACAATCGAGCGCCGTGGTTCGGTCCTTCATGGCCCATCACCAGGGCATGAGTCTCCTGTCTTTGGCCCACCTGCTCCTGGACCGCCCGATGCAGAAGCGTTTCGAGTCGAACCCCTCGTTTCAGGCGACCATGCTGCTGCTCCAGGAGCGAA
>JBAPYE010000322.1:0-2058 GCA_049284575.1 Desulfobacterales bacterium | reverse complement strand
TCTCTGGTCACTTCCATGCGGACCTTGACGCCTGAGGTCGGAAGAGCGGCCAGATCGGTCTCCAGGTAAATACCCGTCAGCATCGGAACGTTCTTCCCGGTCTTGTCGAGCGAGGCCGCGATATCGCTCAGGGCCTCGTTCACGCTGCCTTTGGCGTACGCGACCATGGCTTCGCTTAGGGTGAGACCGATATCCTTCTCGGGAAGATGGGTGACCCATCCGGGAACGTTGCGCTGGATGTGGTCCAGCCGATTGATCGTCTGGTCGCTGAGGATGGTTACGGTCGTCACGGTAAAGTTGTAGCGGTTCACCGGGTGGCGCCTGTTACTTCCCGCCCAATCCACCAGGGCGATGACATCGACGGCGAGTGTCGCTTTGGTGCTTTTCCCAAAGCGCTGCGCGAAATCCTTGAGGGTGCGAATATAAGGCGCGACCTCTTGAGTTGCTTCCGCTCGAACCTTGACGGTTTTTTTCAGAGGCCATTTGCCGTATGTTTTTTCCTCGGGCAACTTCTTGACGGCGGTCGTTATGGCGCCAGCCGCGCGATTGCAAATAGCGACGATCATTTGCTTAACGCCTTGCAGGCTTAATTCGTAGCCCTTCAGCGCGTTGAGCGCGTCAATCGCCAACTGTCTTGCATTGTCCAGCTCGCCCTTGGCCTGCTTGGCCGCGGCGTCAATTTCGCCGCGAAGCGCCGTGCCCAGCGCCTCAGGGATTTCCAACGCAATGGCCGCGCCGAGGGGTTTCCCGGGCGTCACCGGCAGGACGGCCTCGAGCTTCTTGATCTTGATTCCATGCAGTGCCGCCGTATCGACTTGCGTCGCACTCAGCGTAAGACCCTGGTCGGAAAATGTGGCCAGTCCGTTCGCGTTAAGCGGCCTCTGCCCGCCATAGGCCCAGTGGAAGGACCCGCCAATCGACATGGCGTCTTTGCCGATCGTCCAGAGGCCTGAGAACGAGCACATGGGGGTGAGGGTCAGGGTGAGCTTGGTGGTCAAGCCCGATTTGGTGACCATGGTGGTTAAACCGAGATCGGTCAAGCGCCTGCCGTTCCACCAAATGCCCGTGCCACCACTGATTCCAAGCCGGGTCGGCTCTACCATCAAGGTGCCTTGAACGGCCATGCGGAGCGTCTTCCCGATCTCCCCGGCGAGCCGCACCCCGGTCCCGAACCCTTTCGAGCCGATGGCCGCCAACCCGAAGGCGGCCTGCAGGCTCACCACGTCGCGAATACCGAATTCCGTAAGCAGAAGGATAATCAATCCATTTTCATCCGGCTGGCGGTCCCCTGCTTTGGGCAAGAGTGCCGCGATCTGCTTATCGGGACCGGCTCCCAAAGCACTAAGCCGCTCGCCGAATCGCTTCCCCGGGTCCGTGCGAACCTTACCCTGAACGATCGCCGTCCGAAATTCACGCGGCGTCGTCACGGCGACACCCGCGTTTGCGCTGAATGGTCCCAGGTCGACCCCCACCTCGCCGATCCGCGCTTCCACAGGCAGCGCAGCCAGCAGATCTTGCGGGTCTCCGGTCTTGAGCCCGTTGAGCAGGTTTGCCAAAGATTTCCAGACGCTCCATTGGGGCAGCCCGCGCTCGGTACCGATCAGCTGCCCGCCGAGATAGGGGGGCAGTTGGATGAAATTCGGGCCAATGGTGAATGGCAGCCTGAAACCGGTGGGCGCCGAATCCACTGGCAACTTATGGCTTTCCTCGGTGAAGAAGCGTTTCAGCTCCGAAAAGAGGCCTATCGCCTCGAACAAGCCGGCATCGGGCAGCGGAAAGTGCCAGTGGGTTTCGAACCGCAGCATTTCCCAGCCGTAGTACGAAACACTGATCTCCTTATAAAAGAGGGGTACGGGGACCGGCGTAGCGGCCGGAATCACGGCGAGCAATCGGTCCAGCGTGCAGGCGCGCTGGAACTTCTTGGAGCTTGTTTGCCCGTCGGCCAAATGACCCGTGGACAGGCACAACGCCATGGCGATCAGGTCAAACCGATCGCACTTCCCGTCCACCTCGAGCAGGAAAAGAGCACCGCCCAGGATTTCTCCCACCGAGAGTGAA
>JBAPYE010000321.1:0-2719 GCA_049284575.1 Desulfobacterales bacterium | reverse complement strand
CTGGAGGGCGGCCGGCAGGCGCTGCGGGCGCTGGTGCCGGCCGCCGACAGCTTTGCCGGCAGCCTGGGTGTCGTCTGCGGGACCGGCGCCCTCTTTGTCGCGCTGCTGGCCGCCTCCGGGCACCTGCTGCGGATTCAGGAGATCGACGATTTTCTGGCCCGCATCTGGGCCCGGCTGCGACCCTAACGTTCGCCTTTCCAGGGAGTGCCGTAGGTCTCGCGGTGAACCTTTTCGTAGCCCAGGGAAGCGGCGGGGTGGGGCGGCTTGTGCTCGGCGGGGTAGCCGATGGCCATGATCGCCGCCACCTCCAGGCCGGCCGGCAGCCCCAGCAGGTCGGCGACGTACGCGCCGGCCGACTGACCCTCGGCGTGCATTCGTTTGCGGATCTGGACCCAGCAGCTGCCCAGCCCCAGCGATGCCGCCGCCAGGTGCAGGTAGATGCTGGCGATGGCGGCGTCTTCGACCCACACGTCCGAGCGCCGGGGGTCGGCGCAGACCACGATCCCCAGGGGCGCATCTTTCAGGAACGCGGCGCCGTGGGGCTTGCTGCGCGAGAGGCTCGCCAGTCGCTCGCGGTCCGCGACCACCACGAACTGCCAGGGGTTGAAGCCCCGGGATGAGGGGGCCCGCAGGGCCGCTTCGACCAGCTGGGCGACCGCCTCGGGGGTAACCGGCTTTTGGAGGAAGCGGCGGATGCTGCGCCGTCGGGAAACCAAATCGAGGAACATGGGGGACCTCCCACCGCCAACGAGGCGCTTTTAACGACGCCGGGTTGTGCTCATTCAAAATTTTTGAGGAAATCGTCGGCCTCCCGGACTGATTGGGCGATGGCGGCGATCAGCGATTGGACCTCGATCTCAATCTCGCCCGCTTCCCGCTGCAGCGCGCCCACGGCCTGGGCGTTGAGGTTGTGCTTGAGGTAGAGCGCCTGGTCGCGCAGCAGGTGCCGCTTTTCCTTTCCCACCTGCTCCCACATGGCGTAATAGGCCCGCTGGCATCCGGTCGCCGTCAACCAGACGGCCGCAAGAACCAGTAGGGCGCGGCCGCAGGCTCGAACCGATTCTCATGGCCTTATCCCGTTGGCGGGCCAAAAAGGGGGGGCTTGCGCCTACCCTCTGGCGACAAAGTCCACCGCGATGATCTGCTCCGCGAAGGCCTTCAGGCTTTTGAGGACCTCCTGGTGTTCGGGGTGTTCCTGGTAGCGTTTGAGGGCTTCCAGGTCCTTGAACCCGACCAGCAGCCCGAAATCGTAGGAGCGCTCCGAGCGCACCACATCCAGCCCGAAGTCCAAGCTTTCGATTTCCGCGATGTGATCGGGCAGATCCGCCAGTTTCTGCTCCAGTTCGGCGAAGGCCGTTTCGTCGACATCCGCTTTGAGTTTGAACACCACCATGTGCTGGATCATGCCGGTTTCCTTTCGTCCGTTGTGGTATCTTTTGTCCTGATTTTCAGGCAGGTTGTCCGCAGCATGGCAGAAAACGCGGCAGTCATCAAGCCCCTTTTGGGTGGTTGCGCCCCGCGTTTGCCCCTGTGCTTTCTCTGCGGGGCCGATTGTGCTAAACAGGAGTCGTCCGTCGCCCGTCGCCCGGTCCCGGCCGGAAACCGCTGGCCCCCTTCAAAGCGGAGACACCCCTGATGTTGACCTTTCTGCACGCCGCCGACATCCACCTGGACAGCCCGCTCAAGCGCTTGGAACGCTATGCCGGCGCACCCCTGGCGGCCGTTCGGCAGGCCACCCGGCGCGCCTTTGAAAACCTCGTGCAACTGGCCCTGGAAAATGCGGTGGCCTTTGTCCTGATCGCCGGGGATATTTACGACGGCGACTGGAAGGACTACAACACCGGCCTGTTTTTCGCCTCCCAGATGGCGCGCCTGCGGGAAGCCGGGATTGCCGTATACCTGGTCAGCGGCAACCATGACGCCGCCAGCCAGATCACCCGCCACCTGCGGCTGCCCGACAACGTGCACCGGTTTGCCACCCATCGCCCCGAAACCGTGATGCGTGAGGACCTTGGGGTGGCCTTGCACGGCCAGGGCTTTGGCGCGCGGGCGGTCACCCGCGATCTGGCGGCGGGCTACCCCCGGGCCGTGGCGGGCGCCTACAACATCGGGCTGCTGCACACCTGCGCCGGCGGGCGGGAAGGGCATGCGCCCTACGCCCCCTGCACATTGGACGGGCTGCGGTCCAAAGGCTACGATTACTGGGCCTTAGGGCATGTACACCGGCGGGAGGTTCTCTCCCGCGACCCGTGGGTGGTATTTGCTGGCAACCCCCAGGGCCGGCACATCCGGGAGTCCGGCCCCAAGGGCGCCACGCAGGTGACGGTGGATGACACCGGGCGCACCACGGCGGCCTTTCAGGCCCTGGACGTGATCCGCTGGGAGCACCTGATTCTGGGGGCCGAGGCCCTCGAAAGGGGCGACGACCTCCTGGACGCTATTCGGCGGCGGCTGACGGCAATCCAGGCGGATGCCGAGGGGCGGCCGCTGATCGTGCGCCTGGAAGTCAGCGGCGCCACCACCCTGCATGACCGGCTGCGTGCCGACCCGGAGCGCTGGACCGGCGAGATCCGTGCGGCGGCGTTGGATGTCGGCGGCGGGCTGTGGATCGAAAAAATCAAGCTGAGGACCCGGCCGCTGGCCGCACCGTCTGCGGCCGTCGCAGGACCCCTGGGTGAGCTGCTCGCTTTTCTCGATGCGGCCCCGGCCGACCCGGAAG
>JBAPYE010000320.1:0-1531 GCA_049284575.1 Desulfobacterales bacterium | reverse complement strand
GCATGGCCAAGGAGCTGGTCATGCGCGAAGAAGTCGACCTGCTGGTGGGCACCACCAACAGCGGCGGCGCCATGGCGGTCTCCGAGGCCATCGCCAAACAGCAAAAGGTCCCCTTCATCGCCTGGATCTCCAAGAGCGAGCGCATCACCGGCGAAAAGGGCCACCGCTATGTCTTCAGCACCGGCGAGAACACCGCCATGGCCGGCAAGAGCGGCGGGGTGGCGCTGTCGAAAAAGCCTTACACCCGCTACTGGATCGCCGGAGACGACTACGAATACGGCCACGCCATCGCCAACGCGGCCTGGCGCAATCTGCAGGCCCAGAAGCCCGAGGTGACCCAGATCGGCGAATCGTGGTGGAAACCGGGCGAGCCGGACCTGATTCCCTACATCACCGCCATCCTGGCGGCCAAACCCGATGCGGTCATCTTCGCCACGGGCGGACGCAGCATGACCAACATCATGAAGGCCGTCAAGGCCACCGGCATGGCCGAAAAGGTGCCGATCTGGATCCACACCGCCACCGACTATGCCGTGCTCAAACCGCTGGGGGCCGAAGCGCCCGAAGGCGTGATGGGCACCATGGACTACCACTTCTACTTCCCGGACATGCCGTCCAACAAGGCCTTCGTGGAGCGGTTCAAGGCCGCCTACGGCAGCCCCCCCGGATTTCCGGCCTTCCACGGCTACATCACCGCCCACCTGATCGCCGAAGCCTATCGCAAGGCCGGCGCCATCGACCGCGAGAAATTCGTCGATGCCATGGAAGGCCTCAAGGTCAACAGCCCGACCGGACCGGTGGAGATGCGGGCCTGCGACCACCAGGCCGTGCTGCCCATGTACCTGGGGGTCACCCAGTTCTCCCCCGAGTACGGGTTCGTCATCTCCTCGGACATCGTCACCCTGCGGGGCAGCGAGGTGATGCCGTCGTGTAGTGAAATAATGGAGGCACGCAAGTAGTATCCGATTCATAGAGGGTCTCTTTTCCGTTGGGCGGTGTTCTCCGCAGGTTTCCCTGCTGCGGCGTACGGGAAGTACGCCTCACAGAAAACCTTTGTACGGCCTTGCCCAACACAAAATATCCTCGCCTCTGAATCGGATACTCTGGTTATTTGAACATGTATGAAGGACGGATCGTCTCGTTTGACGGATTCTGCGCCTGTAAGTTTAGTCTGGCGGGAACCGGCCATAACCATTTCCTTAAATTCTAATGGAATTCGAGCAAAGCATCACATTGGCCGCCATCGGCAGCCACCTGCTGGTGGGGCTCAGCCGGGCCATGATCCTCTTTATCGTCTCCTCCGGCCTGAGCTTCGTTCTCGGCGTTCTGAGGGTGCCCAACGTGGCCCACGGGTCGCTCTACATGATCGGCGCCTTTGCGGCGCACAGCATCGCCACCGCCGCGGGAGGCGGCACCGCAGGTTTCTGGCTGTCGCTGGCCCTGGCGCCGCTGGTGGTCGCCCTGATCAGCCTCGTGGCCGAAAGGGGTCTTTTCTGCCACCTTTACGAACGCGAGCACCTGATGCTGCTGC
>JBAPYE010000319.1:0-3060 GCA_049284575.1 Desulfobacterales bacterium | reverse complement strand
GATGGGGCCCGTGTAGACCTCGCTCTGGAGCTTGCGCGGCGGATGCTGGATATAGGTCTTCATCAACTTTCTAACCTCTTGGTTGATGGTCACAAGGGTCCACGTCCTTTCGGTATAGTTGTTCATGAAGATGTCGTAACGTTCCTGGGGGTCCTGCCAGAGGTCGAAGACCTGAGGCACGGTGGCGACATACTTGCTCGGGCCTTTCCAACCCAGGTTGGTGTCCACCGCCAGGCCGCCGGTTTCCTGCCCGTTGTCGCCGCGCAGGTTGAAGACCGCCTTGTAGTTTCCCACACGCGCAGCCCCCGGGGTCAGCTCGTTCTCGGTGAAGTAGAACCAGGCCTTGCGCTCGGATTTGCCGGTTCCGAAGAGCACCGGCGACATGTCGTAGCTGTCGAAGATGATCGGCTCGCCTTCGCGGTCCTTCTCCGGCAGCTTCACCCCCGCCACGGAGGCGAACGTGGCCATCAGGTCGAGGCCGCCGACGATGTCGTGGTTCCGGCTGCCCGGCTTGATCTTGCCCGGCATGACCGCGATCGCCGGCACGCGGTTGCCGCCCTCGCGCACCGTCCCCTTTGTGCCGCGGAAGGGTGTGTAGCCGGCGTCCGGATAGACGTCCTGCCAGGCGCCGTTGTCGGTGGTGTAGAAGACCAGCGTGTTCTTGTCGAGGCCCAAGCCCCGCAGCTTGTCCATGATTCTGCCGATCCGGGCGTCGAGCTCCACGACTGAGTCGGCATACTTGCTCTTGGAAAGCGACTTGTGCTCGTAGTCGGGGTGCGGCAGGTTGGGCTGGTGGACCTTCATGAAGTTGACGTTGATGAAGAAGGGCTTGCCGGGATCTTTGGCCGCCTTCTCGAGAAACGCGATCGCCGCCTTTTCCACGTAGCCGTCGAAGAACGGGATGCCGACCACGCCCTTTTCCGGCGTGTCGACGTACTGACCGTTGATTTTGAAGTCCTCCTTGGCCTTCTCTCCAGCCTTGCCCGACAGCGACCCGATGGTCACCTTCTGGAACATGGCCCGCAGCTCAGGGTCCATGTCCGGAAACCAGGTGGGGTCGGCGTAGGTGTAGGCGTTGAGGTGATAGAGGCCGACGTACTTCATCTCGTCGTAGCCCTGCGCGTTGGGCAGCGCGTAGTCGTCCTCGCCCAGGTGCCACTTGCCGGTGAAGTAGGTCTGGTAGCCGCCCTGCTTGAGCACCGAGGCAAGCGTCCATTCCGCGGCCGGCAGGCCGCCGCCCTGGCCCTGGAAGGCCACGGTGGTCATGCCGCTGCGGTTGGGGATGCGGCCGGTCTGCATCGCCGCGCGGCCCGGGGTGCAACTCGGCTGCGCATAAAACGAAAACAGCGTCATCCCGTCGGCCGCCATGCGGTCGAAGGCCGGTGTGGGCATGCCGCGCCCCTCCCCGCCGCCGTATGGCCCAAGGTCACCATAGCCGGTGTCGTCGGACACGATGAAAAGAATGTTGGGCTTTTCGGCAGCGCCCGCCAGCACGGTCGTGAAAACCAGCGCAACGGCAAACACCGCGGCCCAAAAGAGAGAAATTTTTTTTGATAATGGTCTCATTTTGGTCTCCTTATCATCTCCTCCCATGGGGTGGTTGGCGCTCGGGCCTTTCATTCGGTCATGCGGAAAGCGGGGTGAACCTTATTCCGTGAGTTCGGCCCGAAAGAAATTTCGCTCTCATCGAAACCGTGAAAGGCGGGACCCCAGGTGACCGTCCCGGTGCATCTCGTGATCAGACAACAACCTGACATTGCAATGTCAGGCACGGACCATCGGGTCACCCTCCCCTGTTAGCTTTCCGGGTCTCATCTCCCGCCCTTTCTGGTCGTTGTTTTCCGGAATCATTTCCCGGCCGGCTCCACCGATATCGCCAGAGCTTCGGTGTAGGTGATCATCACCGTGTCTCCCACCTTCACCCCTTCCAGGTTCTTTGGATCCCGAACCTTCACCGCTGTGCTTTTTCCTTCCGGGCCTTTCAGCGTCACGTATTCCTTGTTCTCGTCGATCGCCTCGATCGTGGCGGTCACCGTAACTTGCTGAACCGCTGCGCCGGCGGGCTTTTCACCCGGTTTGGCGGTGGCGACCACCTGCTGGGCGGCTGCTCCCGGATCGGTTCCGGGCTTGAGAATTTGCGCTGCAATCGACTCGTAGTAGGTCATGACCACCTGATCGCCCACTTTCACCTGGGGCAGGTTCTTGACTTCTTCACCGGCCCGAAATTCCATCAGCTTGCCTTCCGGGCCCTTGAGGGTGACCATACGAGTCGCCAGGTCGACGGATTCCACCGTGGCCGTCACCTCTTTTATGTTCTCCTCCAACACCTTGGGCTCGCCAGCGGCCACTGCGCTGGGCACCAAATCCGGCATCTTGTACCCGGGATACAGCCAGCCCGCCGCAAAAGCGGCCAAAATGAACACGGTTAGCGAAAAATAAGGATTTTTCATGCTGATTTTCCTTTCGTCTTATTTTAAGAGTTGCTGGCCAGTCGAAATGAACATCCAAAGAAGTGAGGGAAAGGGATGCGAGACAAAACACCGATGTGTACCCACTCCTTCCCCGCCGCGATCGGTTCCCTTGCGAAGTTCAAACGATTGCTTCGGGTAGAACAATATCTAAGGCGTTAAAACAGTGCCGTCAATTGGACTTTGGTCCAATGGTGGAATACAGGAACCGCGGGAACTCACCTGGGAGGGGATTGAACCTTTTTTTTAGAAGCGGAAATTACCTGGGCGAAGACCAAATCGAGGAATTGCAGGGAGGCAGCCTCAGCCTTGCAGATATGTTGACCAGTTCGGCCAGGGAATCGGCCTGCATTTTTTCCATCACCCGTGCCCGATGCACTTTTACCGTCTTTTCCACGATCCCCAGCTCGAAAGCGATCTGCTTGTTCAGCAACCCCCGGACGACGAGTCGAAAAACATCTTGCTCCCGAGGTGAAAGCGAGGCAAATCTTTGCTCCAGCTCCCGGCATTTTTGCGCTTGCGCGGATTGTTGACGACTCCGCTCGACCGATTTGCGAATGATGGCGATTAGGGCCTGACTGTCGAAAGGCTT
>JBAPYE010000318.1:0-2269 GCA_049284575.1 Desulfobacterales bacterium | reverse complement strand
CGGTGCTCGATGCGAACCACGTAATACGGTTTCGGGGCGGGGCAGTTGATGCCGCGGCGTTGACCAAGCGTGAAACGGTGCAGTCCCCGGTGGGTGCCGAGGACATTGCCGCCGGTGTCCACGATGTCGCCCGGTCGCGAGTTGAAACCGCGCTGGGCGGCCAGAAATCCGGCGTAGGACCCTTCCCGAATGAAACACACATCCTGGCTTTCACCGCCCCGGATGGGCACCAGACCTTTGGCGCGCGCCAAACGGAGCACGTCGGTTTTGGTCATGGCACCCAGCGGGAAGCAGGCCTGCGCGAGCTGCTCGGATGTCAGGCGGGCCAGAAAATAGGACTGTTCCTTGAGCGGGTCGAGACCTTTCAGCAGCCTGAAGCCGCCGCTGCCGTCGGCCAATACCCGAGCGTAGTGGCCGGTCGCCAGGTGGGAGGCGCCCTGCTTGCGGGCGTGTTGCAGCAGCACCCCGAATTTGATGGACGGGTTGCAGATCAGACAGGGGTTGGGGGTGCGGCCTGCCGCGTAGGAGCGGGTGAAGTAATCCACCACGCGGAGCTTGAACTCACGGGTGCAGTCGACAACCTCCACGGGCAGGGCCAGCTGGGCGGCCAGATCGGCCGCCAGGGTCTTGGCGCTCTGGCGGGCGGCTTCCGGCGCCGGCAGCGCCGCGCCGGTCTCGTAACCGGTGAAGAAATGCATCCCGATCACTTCGTGGCCTTGCGTTTTCAGCAGGCTTGCGGCCACCAGCGAATCCACCCCGCCGCTGAGGGCGATGGCAATAATGGGTTTCATTCAAAAAAAGCGGTGTTTTTGGGGCTGACCCGCATGGCCCGAGTGGGGCAGGCCGAGATACACAGCTCGCATACGCTGCATTTTTCCTGGTCGTAGTTGACCCGCATTTCGGGGCGTATCACGGACAGCGCACCGGTCGGGCAGACCGCGGTACAGGCGCCGCAGTGGGTGCAGCGTTTGGTGTCGCGTTTGACCTCCTGGGCGGCGTTCTTGACCTCGACGCCCTGGTTTTTCAGGTACTGAACGCCTTCCTTGAACTTTTTGACGGTGGGGCCGGCGAGCTCCAGCACCATGATGCCCTCTTTGCGGGGCAGAACCGTGGCATTCAGGATATTGAAAATGAGTCCGTAGTCCTTGCAGAGGTTGCAGACGATCGGCTTCTGGACAGTCATTTGCGGGAATCGCAGGATGAGAATTTTTGAGTACAACACAGCCTCCGTTGATACAGTTTTAAAAAGCGACTATAATCCCAAAGATCAGCCATGGCAACACCAAATCCCTCTGCAAGGAGCGCCTGCGCAGGCGTTGCGGCGGGCCGGGGGCGGTGCTTGCCGGCCGGTCTTTCGGGTCTGTTCGGTGTGGTCTCGATCCGCAGCCCCGAGCTAGATCCGGTGATGGACCTGACACTGCCCATCGCAGCGGCTGCCTGAAGCGCTTTAGACCGGAGGAATTCATCGAATGGCCCAAACGCCACCCAAACGGGTGATTGCCTTTGACCCACGGGAACGGGCGATGGCGGCGGTCCGCGGCTACCTTGCCGACCCCGAGCGCTTCCTGGCCGATCAGGATCACGCCGTGCCCCTGCTGCTGCGGGCCTATGCGGCCGCCGAGGATGCCCGCAAGCGCGCCATCATCCGCTTGCTGGGCGGGGTTTCGCGCCCGGAGGTGGCCCGGGCTTTATGCGGGGTCCTGGGCGACCCCGCTGAGACCGAGGAGGTTCGCCTGGCGGCCGCCATCCAGCTGTGCGTGACCCTGCCGCTTCTGGCCGATCCCGGGCCGCTGATCGACCGCCTGTTGGCGGACCTGCGCCACGATTCCGCTGCCCGGCGGCGCTTTGCCGCCCTGGCCCTGGGCTGGGAGGGCAATCAGCGGGCGGCGCTGGCCCTGGTGGAGCTGCTCTTCGATCCCGACGCCGAAGTGCAGCAGGCCGCCGTACACGCCCTGGCCAACCTCGAGGACGACCGGGCGCTCAAACTCCTGGAAGACCGCTTGAACCACGGCCCGCCCGCGCAGCAGAAGACCATCCTCTTCAACCTCTGGCGCTTCGATGCCCGCCGGCGGCAGGTGGCGGCCATCTACCGCCGCTTTCTGGACCACCCCGAGGCCGAGCTGCGCCACGACGCCCTGGAACTCCTGGCGGCGGTGGCCGAACCCGGTCCGCTGCAAGATGCCCGCTGCCATGCCTTGGGTGATGCCAGTGCGCGGGTGCGCCTGCTGGCGCTCAGGGGGCTGGTCGAAACCGCCGGGCGGCTGCCGGC
>JBAPYE010000317.1:0-3202 GCA_049284575.1 Desulfobacterales bacterium | reverse complement strand
CCATCGCGCTGCTCAAGGCCGCCCTGCACCGGGGCCTGCGCACCATCGTCTACACCCAGTCGCGCAAGCTGGCCGAACTGATCGCCCTCTGGGCCGCCCAGCAAGCGGGCGGCTTCGCCGAACGCATCAGCGCCTATCGGGCTGGGCTGCTGCCCGAGGAGCGCCGCGAGATCGAGCGCCGGTTGGCCGCCGGGGACCTGCTGGCGGTGATCGCCACCAGCGCCCTGGAGCTGGGGATCGACATCGGGAACCTGGACCTCTGCCTGTTGGTGGGCTACCCGGGCTCGATTGTCGCCACCTGGCAGCGGGCGGGCCGCGTGGGTCGCAGCGGACAACCCTCGGCCCTGGTCCTGATCGCCGCCGAAGACGCTCTCGACCAGTACTTCCTGCGCAACCCGCTCGAACTGCTCAACCGGCCGCCGGAAGCCGCGGTGGTCAACCCGTTCAACCCCGGGGTGCTCGCCCGTCATCTGGTCTGCGCCGCGGCCGAGCTGCCCCTGCAGGTCGGCGAACCCTATCTGCAGGCGCCCGGTGCGGCCGAAGTGCTGGACGGGCTCGAACACAGCGGGGTCCTGCTGCGCAGCGCCGCGGGCGGGGATCTGTTTGCCGCCCGGCGGGCGCCCCACCGGAAGGTGGATCTGAGGGGCGGCGGCGAGCGCTATACCATCGTTCACGCCGATAGCGGCCAGACCCTGGGGGAGATCGACGCCTACCGCGCGTTTCGCGAAACCCATCCCGGGGCGATCTATCTGCACGGCGGCCAGAGCTTTCGGGTGGAGGTCCTGGACATCGCCGGCCGCACGGTTGCCGCCGCCCCTTTGCGGGTGGACTACTACACCCGGGTGCGCGCCAGCAAGGAGACCTGGATTCTCTCCGTGGCCGAGGCCGGGGCGGCGTGGGGGATGGGGGCCTTCACCGGCCGGCTGCGAATCACCGAGCAGGTCACGGGCTACGAGAAGATCCGCATCCGCGGCCAGGAGAAGCTCGCCGTCCTGGCGCTGGACCTGCCGCCGCAGGTCTTTGAGACCGAGGGCGTCTGGTTTGCGGTCCCCCGGGAGATCCAGCGCGCGGCCGAGGCTGACCAGCGCCATTTCATGGGGGCCCTGCACGCTCTCGAGCACGCCGCCATCGGGGTTGCGCCGCTGATCGTGATGGCCGACCGCAGCGATTTAGGCGGGCTTGCAACCCCGTTTCACCCCCAGGTGGGCGGCCCCGCGGTCTTCATCTACGATGCCGTCCCGGGCGGGGCCGGGCTGAGCCGGGAGGCCTTCCACCAGGCGGAAGCCTTGCTGACGGCCGCCCGGCAGGCGATCGCCGCCTGTCCCTGCGACCACGGCTGCCCCTCCTGCGTGCACTCCCCCAAGTGCGGCTCCGGCAACCGTCCCATCGACAAGGCCGGCGCGCTCTTTCTGCTGGCGCAGCTGCGTGCCGCGCCGCCCCTCCGCAGGACAGCGGGCATCGTTGTTCAGGAACCCGCGGCGGCGGCCCTTCCACACCCCGGGCCGCCCCGGGCTGCGCTGCGCTACGGGGTGTTTGATCTTGAAACCCAGCGCTCCGCCGAGGAAGTCGGCGGTTGGCACCGGGCGGATCGCATGGGACTCAGCTGTGCGGTGGTTTACGACGCCGGCCGGCAGGCGTATCTGGAATTCCTGGAGGACCAGGTGGACGATCTGCTGGCCGCGATGCGCGAGTTGGACCTGGTGGTCGGGTTCAACACCACGCGCTTCGACTACCGGGTGCTCAGCGGCTACACCGATTTCGACTTTCGCAGCCTTCCCAGCCTGGACATTCTCGAGGAGGTCAAAACCCGCCTGGGCTACCGCCTGTCGCTGGATCACCTGGCGCGGGTCTCGCTGGGCGCCCGCAAAAGCGGCGACGGGCTGCAGGCCCTGCGCTGGTGGAAAGAGGGCCGGATTCGCGAGATCATCGACTACTGCCGCACCGACGTCCGCCTCACCCGGGAGCTTTTCCTGCTGGGCCGCCGTCAGGGGCACCTGCTGTTTCACAACAAGGCCGGTCAAGCGGTGCGCGTGCCGGTGGACTGGCGGCGCTTTGCCCTCGGCCCCGATGCCGACGGCCACGCGCTCGACCGCCAAAAGGAGTCGTTATGAACTGGGAGGAGGTCCAGCGTAATTTTCCGGTCAACAGCGAATACGTCTGGCTCAACAACTGTGGGGTGGCGCCGCCGGGCCGGCACGTATTGTCGGCCATGACCGACTTTTTTGACGACTACGCCCGCTGCTGCATTCTCTGCGAAGGCCAGAGCACCCCGGCGGTGCGGGCGCGCATCAAGGCGATTCTGGCCGGCCTGCTGGGCTGCGCGCCCGACGAGCTGGCCCTGATCCACAACACCGCCGAGGGGATGAACTTCATCTCCCACGGTCTATCCCTATCGCCCGGCGACGAGGTGGTTCTGCTGGAGCACGAATACCCCAGCAACGTCTACCCCTGGCGGCACCTGGAAGGCCACGGGGTGGTGCTGCGGACGGCGCCCATGGCGGAGAGCCCCGAGCGGTTTCTGGGCGGGCTGGAGGCCGTGATCACCCCCCGCACCCGGGTGCTGGCCCTCTCGGCCGTGCACTGGTGCACCGGGATGCCGCTGCCGCTGGAGGCCGTCGGCCGCCGCTGTCGCAGCGCGGGGATCGACCTGGTGGTGGACGGCGCCCAGGGGGTGGGACTTCAGCCCATCGACGTGCGCCGCTGGGGGATCGGCTTCATGGCCTTTTCGGCCTGGAAATGGCTGATGGGCCCGCTGGGGCTGGGGGTCCTGTATATCGCCCGGGAGAATCTGGAGCGGCTGACGCCGGTTTTCCGGGGCAGCGAGTCGGTGGTGCGCCCCCGCGAATACCTGCCGTACCGCCGGGAACTCGACCCCACGGCCGACCGCTTCACCTTTTCGACCGCCAACTTCAACGACTGGGTCTATTTCAAGGCCGCCCTGGAGTATCTCCAGGAGATCGGCTTCGACGCCGTCCGCCGGCGCATCTTCGATCTTTGCGAAACCTTGAGCAGCGGGCTGCACCGCCACGGCTACCGCCTGTGCGCCGACCGCTTTGCGGCCTGGCCCACCGGGGTTGCGGTCTGCGAGCGGCCGGGCAGCGACACGGCCGAACTGATGGCGCGCCTGAAGACCCGCGGGGTGGTGGCGGCCGAACGCCTCGGGCGGCTCCGCTTCGGGCCGCATATCTTCAACTCCGAAGAG
>JBAPYE010000316.1:0-1761 GCA_049284575.1 Desulfobacterales bacterium | reverse complement strand
CGCTCAGGTACAACCAATGAGCGCGCATCACCGTCAGTGGAGACAATCTGCGTCACTACGGGAGCCCCCCGAGAATCTCTTTTTCGCGGTTGACCAGTTCTTTCTCCAGCCTCTCGATCTTGCGGGTGATCTTTTCGACGAAATCGGCGTCTTTGACCGAGGTCAGGTTGATCCGCACGTTGCAGATGGCGGCCAGCCCGGCCGAACGGGCCATCATGGCCGCTACGGCGCCATCGGATACAGCGTTGGGATTGCCCTTCTTGACGACCTCACCGGCCAGATCCAGGATCTGTTGCACCCGTTCGGCCAGCGTCAGCGGCACCAGCGCCGCCTGCTTCATCGCCGCCTGGATGGCCCGGCTGCGGGCTTCTTTATCCGCTGGCCTGTCCTTTGGGAGCCTGTAAGCGGCAAGCACCTGCCGATAAGCGTCGGGATCCCGGTCGATGTCCTCGACGCACCGGTCGAGGAGATCAGCCGCGGCGGCGGCGGTCTCCTTCATCTCCGGCTCGACGGCTTCGAAGCCTTTTCGGCCGACCGTCAGTCCGGCAACCATTGCCGCAAGTGCCGCGGCCAGCGACGCACTTAGAGCGGCCACGCTGCCGCCACCGGGGACCGGTGCGGCTGAAGCCGTTTGTTTCAGGTAGTCTTTTATCGACAGATCAGCATACATCATCACGCTCCCCTTGCCGGGTTTTATCAAAAACGATTACGCCCCTTTTGATCACTTTTTCGACCGTGCTGACGCCGATGTGGTAAGGGATAAAGGCATAGGACGGGAATTCCAGAACGACGAGGTCGGCCTGCTTGCCGGGATCGATGCTGCCGATGGTGTCGGCCCGATCGAGGGCGGCGGCGCCGTTGATGGTCATCGCCGTCACTGCCTCCTCGATGCCGATCTCCATGTTGAGGACGGCCAATGCGAAGATCAGGGGAATTGACTCGCTGAAACAGCTGCCGGGATTGAAATCCGAGGCCAGCGCCACGGCACAGCCGCGGTCGATCATGTCCCGCGCCCGGGCGTAGGGCGCCTTCAGACTAAAGGCCGTTCCGGGCAGCAAGGTTGCGATGACACCGGCCCGGGCGATCTCGTCGATGCCGCGGTCGGACGCCTGCAGCAGGTGATCGGCGGACACGGCCCCCAGTTCGGCCGCGAGTTCCGCGCCGCCCAGCGGCACGATCTCGTCGGCGTGGAGCTTCAACTTGAATCCAAGCTTGCGTGCCTCGAGCAACAGGCGCCGGGAGTGTTCGATCGAAAAAACGTTCTTCTCGCAAAAAACGTCGCAAAATTCGGCCAGTCCGCTTTCCGCAACCACCGGCAGGACGGTCGCCATCATGAAATCGATAAAACTCTTTTCCCGGTCCTTGTATTCGGGCGGCAGCGCATGAGCTCCCAGAAATGTCGGAACGATATCGAGCGGGTGACAGCCGGATAGGACCCGCATGGCCTTGAGTTGCCGGATCTCGGTGTCCCGGTCGAGCCCGTAGCCGCTCTTGCCTTCCACCGTCGTCACACCGAAGGAAAGCATGGCGTCGAGCCGCCTGCGGCCGGAGGCGACCAGTTCGTCCAGGCTGGCGCCGCGCGTGGCAACGACCGTGCTGATGATGCCACCGCCGCGTTGCATGATCTCCATGTAACTGTCACCGCGCAGCCGCCAGGCATACTCCTCCGCCCGGTAACCGCCGAATATAAAATGGGTGTGGGAATCGACAAACCCCGGCAGCACAGCCTTGCCGGCCGCATCGATGACCGTAAACCCGGTT
>JBAPYE010000315.1:0-5904 GCA_049284575.1 Desulfobacterales bacterium | reverse complement strand
GCCCTGGCGCCGGCGCAACCGCCCAGGCGAAGCGTTTTTTAATCCTTTTGGGTTAATTCCCCGCCGCTTGCGGCGTCACGATGGAAATCATGCATTTGATACCCCGCTGCTTGCGGCGGGGTTGTTCATCGCCCCGGCCGGGGTTTCATGTCCCGTCGTCCCGGGCCGAGCATCGCAGCAGCCGGCGAAAAAGGCCCTGTGGCTGTCTGAGCGCGAGCGAGTTCCACTTTAACCCAACACCCCACGGAGACCACCGCCATGTCCCTGCTGAAAACCCTCTTCGCACCGGTAGCGTCCTGGAGCGCCGAGGACCTCAAGGCCTTCATGGCCCAAAAACCAGAGGGCAGCTACACCCTGCTGGACGTGCGCCAGCCCTCCGAGTACCGGGAGTCGCACCTGCCCGGGGCCAAGCTGATCCCGCTGTCCCAGCTGAACACCGCCGTCAGCCAACTCGACCCGCATAAACCGACGATCGTCTATTGCGCCATCGGGGGTCGCAGCCGGGTGGCCGCCCAGCTGCTGGCCGGCAAGGGCTTTGGAGAGGTTTACAACCTGAAGGGCGGCATCAAGGCCTGGGAGGGGTTCAAGGCCGAAGGACCCCGGGAGCTCAACCTGGACCTCATCCGCGGCGACGAGACCCCGGTTGAGATCATCGCCATCGCGTTGGCCATGGAGAAAGGCTTAGGCCGGTTCTACGGCGCGGCGGCCGACCGCGCCAGCGACGGGGCGCTGATCGCGCTCTTGCGGCGCCTGGCGGGCTTCGAAGTCAAACACCAGGAAGCCCTGCTGGGGCTCTATGCCGAAATAGCACCCGAAGACCCCGAGGCCAGACGCCTGCAGACCGGGAGACTGTCGGGCATCATGGAAGGCGGTTTCGGCATCGACGCCTTTCTGGCGCAAAACGCAACCTACCTGCACTCGCCGACGGACCTGCTGACGCTGGCCATGATGCTGGAAACCCAGGCCATGGACCTTTACCTGCGCTTTGCCGACAAGAGCACCGACGCTGGGGCCCGCGAGGTCCTTTTCAGGGTGGCCACCGAAGAAAAGCAGCATCTCGGCGCCCTGGCCGAGCTATTCGAGGCTCACGCCTGACGCGCCCCACCCGCAGCCGGGGAAAACGCCCACAAATTGCAGCAAAACCCGCATCGCCCCGGCAGGCGGATGCGGGTTTTGTTTGGGGTGGTTGCTCACGGACGCCGGTTCACGCCACGGTCTGGAAGTTTCCGGGCCTCTGATAGGCCTGGCTGCGCTCCTTGTAGATCTCCACGGAAACGTTGATAACCGAGATGATGTCGGCTTCCAGGGTGCGCTTGACCGTGCCCGGCACCCCGGCCACCAGCGAAAAGGGCGGAATCTCGGTGTGCTCCAGAATCACGGTCCCGGCTGCCACGATGCTCCCGCGCCCGATCCGGACGCCGTTCATGATGATCGCGCCCATGCCGATCAGGCAGTCATCCGCCACGCTGCAGCCGTGAATCACGCAGCGGTGGCCGATGGTCACGCGGTCGCCGATGGTCAGCGGAAACCCGGCGTCGACATGGCACATGGTGAAGTCCTGGACGTTGGTTTCGCGCCCGATGACGATGGCCTCGGAGTCGGCGCGGACGACGCTGTTGAACCAGACCGATGACTGCCCGCCGATGGTGACGTTGCCGATCAGGGTGACGCCGGGGGCCAGATAAACCGATGGGTCGATGACGGGCCGAATGCCTTCCAGGGCATATACGGGCATGGCAAACCTTCCTTTGATTAGCGATGGCGGGTAAACTGCTGCCGAACGTATCGGTTAAATCCGGACGAAAACCTTTTGTCAAGCCCGGCGTTTTCCGTTATGATTCGCGAATCGTAATGTGACCGGCCAAACACCTCAGAGGCAAGCGATGACCTTTTTTTGGATTAGACCCGATCGCACGACCCCCCTTCTCCTGCTGCTGGCCCTCACCCTGCTCGCGGCCGTCTCCAGCAGCTGCGGCGACAGCGCCGCGCCCCCGCCGCCCGCAGCCGAACCGGCGGGCTTCACCTTCTTCAATCTCGGCGCCAGCAGCGTTTTGACCGATGCCATCCGCAAGAATCTCGAAAGCCAGCTCGGCCCCTACGCCATCGAAACCCGCAGCATTATCAACCTTGAAGTCAACTACCGCGGGTTTTTAAAAGAGCACTTCCCTGCCCTGCACCAGCTCAACCGCAGGCTCAACTCCCCGGCCGGCGAACGCGTCGACCATTCCACGCGCAAACTGATGTTCCGGCAGACCCGCAGGCAAAAGATCCCCTTCGAAAGGGTCTTCCTGGTTTTTTCCGGCTACACCCAAACGCCGCTGTTCTTCAGCATTCACATGCCCCAGGAGGGCCAGGAAACCCTGACTTCCCTGACCGACAAGTACGGCCCCCCCGGGGAAATCGCCTGGGGGGACAACGGCGCCCGCACCCTCTTCTGGCGCGAGGGCGCCGACGTGATGCTGGCAACGATCAGCACCAACGTTTTCGGCAAAGCCGAATATCACATCATGATCATCTATGCCGACAACCTCGAGGCCCTGATCCAAACCGAGCAGGAGGAAATTCGACAGCGCCAGGAGCAGCTCCAGCAGCGCGGGGTGAAGGCCTTCTGAGTGCCGCGGCATGCAACCGGTTTGGGCCCGGATTGCCGCTGACCCGCGCGAAGCACCGGGCTGATGCCAAGCGTCCAAACGGTCACAGGTCCCCGGCGCCCTCCGCCCCCCCCTCGCCAACCAAAATTTCCAAGGAGAACAGCATGACCGACGTCTATCAGCGCCTGGCGGCCCACCTGGACCACCTGCCCGCAGGTTTCCCGGCCACCGAAAGCGGGGTCGAGCTAAGGATCCTCCGGCGCCTCTTCACCCCGGAGGAGGCCCGAGTCGCCTTGGGCCTGACCCTGATGCCGGAGGCCGCCGAAGAGATCGCCCACCGTTTGGACCGCGACCCGGCCGAGCTCGCCACCGAGTTGGAGCGTATGTCCCGCAAGGGCCTGATCTTTCGCACACGCCGCGGCGGCCGGCTGCAGTACATGGCCGCCCAGTTCGTGATCGGCATCTGGGAGTACCACGTCAACGATCTGGACGAAGCGCTGATTCGGGACGTCAACGAATACATCCCCCACCTGATGCGGAAGGCCTGGCTGGGGCGGGACACCAAGCAGCTGCGGGTGATCCCGGTTTCCCAGAGCGTCTCGGCCGAAATGGCCGTGATGCCCTATGATCAGGCCGAGGCCATCATCCGGCGCCAGTCCAAAATCGTCGTCTCGCCCTGCATCTGCCGCCGGGAGCACCAGATGGTGGGCAAGGGCTGCGACAAACCGCTGGAGGTCTGTCTGTCCTTTGGCGCCGGCGCCCATTTCTACGAGGAAAACGGGCTGGGCCGGGGCATCTCCCCGGAAGAGGCCGTCGGTCTGCTGAAGGTCGGCTTGGAGGCCGGCCTGGTGCTGCAGCCCGGCAACGCCCAGAAGCCGGCCAATATCTGCATGTGCTGCGGCTGCTGCTGCCAGATCCTGAAAAACCTCAACGCCCTGGAGCAGCCCGCGCGCGCGGTGGCTTCCAATTACTTCGCGGCCGTCGACCCCGAAACGTGCACCGGCTGCGGCAGCTGCGCGGATCGCTGTCAGATGCGGGCGATCACCGTCACGGACTGCGCCCGGGTCGATCCCGAGCGCTGCATCGGCTGCGGCCTGTGCGTCACGGCCTGCGATTTCGACGCCCTCCGCCTGGTGCCCAAGCCCGAGGAGGACCGTTACGTCCCGCCGGTCAACCTGTTTCAAACCTACCTCAAGATGGCCCGCGAACGGGGTCTTGCATAGGGCCCACACCGTCAGGCGAAAAGGGGAAACGCGTCGATGCTGCTCAATCCGAAAACCGAAAAGTTTCAACATTTGGATGAACGTTCACGTCATATCATGTTGAAAACAATTGAATTTTTTGAGCAAAAGGGGAAGCGCCAGCTCAAGTCCGACTACCACAACCGGGTGTGGTACGCGGACTTTCTCGATTTCGTTGCACAAAACGAGGTCTTCGCCACCCTGCTGACCCCCGCCGCCCGAGGCGGCGGGGAGGCCGACGCGCGCTGGGACACCTTCCGGATCAGCGCCTTCAACGAGATTCTCGGCTTTTACGGGCTGGCCTACTGGTACACCTGGCAGGTGACTATTCTGGGGCTGGGACCGATCTGGATGAGCGCCAACGAAGCCCTCAAGGCCAAAACCGCCAGGCTGCTGAAGGCCGGCGGCATCTTTGCCTTCGGGCTCTCGGAAAAGGCCCACGGCGCGGATCTCTACTCCTCGGAGATGGCCCTCACGCCGCTGGCCGCAAACCGCTACGTGGCCGACGGCGGCAAATACTACATCGGCAACGCCAACGAGGCGGCCCTGGTCGCCATCTTCGGCAAAAACTCGGACAGCGGCGACTTCGTCTTCTTTGCGGCGGACCCGCGCCATGCAAACTACGCATGCGTCCAGAACGTGGTGGACTGGCAGAGCTTCGTGGGCGAGATCGCCCTTAATGCCTACCCCGTCACCGATGCGGAGATCCTCTCCACCGGCCGCGAGGCGTGGGATGCGGCCCTCAACACGGTCAACATCGGCAAGTTCAATCTCGGCTGGGCATCCATCGGCATCTGCACCCATGCCTTTTACGAGGCCGTCAGCCACGCGGCCCAGCGCAACCTCTACGGCAGGTTCGTGACGGATTTTCCCCACATCCGCCGGCTGTTGACCGAGGCCTACGCGCGTTTGAGCGCCATGAAGCTCTTCGCCGCGCGCGCCGTCGACTACATGCGCTCGGCCTCGGCCACGGATCGCCGCTACCTGCTCTACAACCCCATCGTCAAAATGAAGGTCACGACCCAGGGTGAGACGGTCATCAATCAACTCTGGGACGTTATCGCCGCCCGGGGCTTCGAAAAGGACGTCTACTTCGAAAACGCCGCCCACGACATCCGTGCCCTGCCCAAACTCGAGGGCACGGTGCACGTCAACATGGCCCTGATCATCAAGTTCATGGCCAACTACTTCTTCGCCCCGGCCTCATTTCCGGAAACCCCGCGGCGCGACGACCCGGCCGACGACGCCTTCCTCTTCCACCAGGGGCCGACCCGCGGCCTGGCGAAAATCCGGTTCCACGACTACGCCATCGCCTACGACAGCCTGAAAACCCCCAACCTGGAGATTTTCAAGAAGCAGATCGCGGTTTTCAAATCGTTTCTGGAGACGGCGCCCCCCAGCGCGGCCCAGGCCCGGGACATGGATTTTCTCCTCAGCCTGGGCGAGCTCTTCACCCTGGTGGTCTACGGCCAGCTCATCATCGAAAAGATCAAGATGGACCGCATAGATCCGGACTTGCTGGACCAGATCTTCGACTTCATGGTCCGCGACTTCGGCGCCTTCGCCCTGCAACTCTACACCAGAAACAGCAGCACGCCGCAGCAGATGGCGCTGTGCCGCGAGATGATCCGCAAGCCCGTGGACGCCCCCGAACGCTTCCAGAGAATCTGGCAGGACCAGGTCACCCCCCTGAAGGATGCCTACGCCATGAACTTGTAGGCACCCCGGCGGGGGCAGGCGGGCGCCGGCTAGCGCTTTTCCTCGACGGCCGCCAGCAGCGCCGCAATCTTCGCGGCCTGGCGCATCCCGCTGACCCAATCGCCGGGAATGGCGGCCTCCCCCTGCCAGCCACCCAGGATCAGGCCGACGGCCATCCCCCGGCCGGCCGAATCACCGCCGGCCATCACGTTTTCCACCAAGGCGTTCTTGAGATCGTTTTCGTAACGGGCCACCAGGTGCACCGTGGCGGGAAAGGCCATCTCGATTTCGCAGGCCTGGCCAAAATCGGCGATGGCCGCCGCGCTGTCGCGCCCGCGGCTCTCAAGGCCGGCTGCCAGCCAGCGGCCCAGTTC
>JBAPYE010000314.1:0-10185 GCA_049284575.1 Desulfobacterales bacterium | reverse complement strand
GCCATCAAGAGAGAGGACACCGCCATGACACCGATAAACGTCCCAAACAGCGTCGAAACCTGGAAGCCCGACGGCCTCATGGTCGCCGGGGGAGAACCGCTGCTGCGGTCGCTGGCCGACATCCTGGCCGTGCAGCCGCCAAGCCCGGCGGAGGCGGATGACACGCCGCCCGTTTTCGCGTTCACCCGCAAGCGGGCGGTCATTATCGACTGGGCCGCGCTGGTCTCCGGCGACGAGCGCCCGGTGGTGACCTCCATCGCGGCCATGCGGCGCTACTTTGAGGCCTCGTGGTTTCCGGGCAGGGCGGCACCGCATGTCCTCTCGGCCGCCGATTTCAAGGAGTTGAAGGCCAAGCGGCTGATTTACCAGATCGAAGACCTCCAGGAAGCAGAAGAGATCTGGCTGGCGGAAGACGCCGACGGCGAGCTGACCCCCACCCGGTGCGAGCGGGGCATCATCTTCGTCGACGGCATCAGCCGGCGGCGCTACCTGGCGATGGTCGCCGCGGGCGTCAGCCTGAGCGCGGGAAACGATTTTCTGAACACCGATGACGACTACCAGAATGCCTGGTCGCATCTCCTCGGCTTTCAGCTGGTCTTTGGCGCCGAGGCCGATGCCGCCGGCCATCTCACCGCCTTCGAGGAGATCGACCTGCGGCCGGGGGTCATCGAGCGGCGGGCGGTGGAGATTGCCGGTCGTCTGGACCTGGCCGCGCTGATGGAGAAAACGCTCACGACCCTGGTCGCGAGCAAAATCGCGGCCGCCGGCGACCAGGAGGCCTTCGACCAGGCAGTCGAGCTGCAGGAGCGGCTGGCCCGCGCCCGCATCGAGCGCTTCGAGCTGCAGCGCGAGCTGGACAAGCTGACCGCGTTGACCGCCGGTCTGGGGTACGAACTCAAACTTTACCAGGAGCCGGCGGTCGAGGGCAAACCCCAGCCGCCGCCCGGCTACCGGGTGATCCGGAAGACCCAGCGCACCGTTCACTGGACGACGACCCACTTCCGCGAAATTATCGAATACGGGTTTCTGTGGCTGACCCGCACCCTGCGCCGCGAATACTTCACCCGTCAGCACCAGAAAGTGGTACCCGTCGATCAACCGGTCGTCAGCGGTGAAGACCCCGTGGCCATCTGGCAGGACCGGCACCGCAACCAGCACCCGGAGGCTCAGTTCTTTCTCTTCGAGGAGACCGCCGCCGGCTACGCCACCGCCGACGGGCTCAGCCTGCGGGCGGTCATGGACCGCTGCCGGATCGACGAGGCCTTCCGGCTCAACTGTGTCGTCATGCTGCCGATCTACGATGTGCGGATGTCCGGCCGGCGGGCCCTGATCAAATACCACAACTTCATCCGGCCCATGCCGGGGATCGTGCCGGCCATCATGCCGCGGCTGGCGATCTCCGAGTCGCTTTCCTACAAGACCGCCTGGAAGGGCCTGGAGGTGGGCGAGCTGGTCTCGACCATCAACCTGGCGCCGGGCGAAGAGCGCACCGTCAAGATCAGCAAGCAATTCCAGCAGGAGACCGTGATCGAGAAAGCCACCACCTCGGTGTTCGAGGTGGAGCGCACCGACACCAATGACCTCGCGGTGGAAATGGAGCGCGAGTTCGAGGAGGAGCAGGCCCACACGACCAGCGCCGAACTCAGCGCCAGTATCAACTACAGCTCGATGTTCGTCAGCGGCGAGGCCAGCGCCCGGGCCGGCGTCGACACCTCCAATCGCACCTTCGCCAAGACCTTGAACAAGGTCGCCCGCAAGGCGTCGCAGTCGGTCAGCCAGCGCAACCGCCAGGAGGTCAAGACCTCCAGCACCGCGCGCACCACCGTCACCACCAGCGACGAGACCGTCGCCCAGGTCAAGAACATCAACGAGGGCCGTACCCTCAACCTGATGTTCCACCGCCTCTACAACCGCTACGAGGGCGGGCTGTTCATCGAGGACCTGCAGTTCGAGGTCGTGCCTGCCGTGGAACTGATCGCCGGCAGCGGCATCTTCGAAGCACGGCGCTTCAACCTCCCCCAATTCGACGAGGTCATCGACCTGCTGGACGCCACCCCGCTGCCGTTTGAACTGAATCCCCAGGGCCGTGAGGCCCTTGCCCGGACGGTGATGGACCAGGTGGAGGGTGTTTTTCAGAAGGAGTACGGAAAGGCGGCGGTCACCCGTGACGGTTCCGACCCTGCCCCGGAGGCCCGTCTTCTCTCGGCCAACGTTCTTCCGTTTGCCGCGCGCGCCGGCCAGGCGCTGGACCCGGCGCGCGGTTTGGCCGAACTGGCGAAGGACCTCTGCGAGCGCCTGCAGGAGGCCATTGCCGGGCTGGAACAGCGGCGGGTTGTGGAACGGGTCCCGCTACTGGTTGGCACGGCCGGCCTCTATCTCGATGCCCAGGTGGGCGCCAGGCCGAGCACCGAGCCCTATTCCGAGCGGATGCGGGATGCCGAGATCGCACTTCGCCAGGCGGAGGTCTTCGCCCGGGAGGCCGAGGGCATGCTGGACCGCGCCGAGGCGCTGCGGGTGGCGCGGACCACGGCCGGGGGTGACGGGCTGGTGTTGACCTCGCTGCGCTACGACCGGGACACCCTGAAAAGTCTGACGCTGGGCTTCAACCGGCCGCTGCCCGAGGGGCGCTGGGTGGTGCTGCTGGACGGACGCGAGGTGGACGGGGCGCGCTTCGAACAGCCGGCTGTGGGACGCGGCGAGGAGGCGCTCATCACCTTTGGCGAGCCCCAGGACTGGCTGCGCAGCCCCGATCTCCTGTTGCGGATCGAGGCGCGCGAGACGGTTTCCGGCTGGACGACCGGCTTCCCGCTGCTTGCATCCCACCCGGCCCCGGCCCCGGGCAGGGCATAAACCCGGGGGGCCTCCCAGCCGATTGCTGCCCTGCGGGGGGCTGACCCGGCTGCTCCCCGGCGCCGTCGGGCCAAACGGTCTCAATTCTTGTGGGGGGTGGTTCCCCCTGCGGACGGCTACCGCTCGCAGGGGGGCGCGCTCAGAATTCGATAGCCGCGGGGGCCGATTTGCCTTTTACCGCGCGTCTTGGCGCCGGGACCGGTTTGGCGCTTGACTGCCACCCGAGAACTGCCGCGTCAAGCCTTCGGCCTCGGGCGGGTCGACGGTCAGCGGCTTGGTCCGAATCGGTGGGATCGGCGGCGGGTCGTGGTGCCGAGCTTCCGCCTACCACCCCCAGCAGGTCGTTCACCATGCCGTTGAGGGTATCGGCTTGGGCGGCCAACTCCTCACTGGCCGAGGCCGACTCCTCGGCGCTGGCGGCGGTGGATTGCGTGACCTGGTCCATTTGCCCGACTGCGGTGGAGATCTGTTCGAGGCCTTGAGCCTGCTCGCGGCCAGCGGCGGCGATCTCGGTGATCAGGGTGTTGACCTTGTGGTTGCCGGCGGCGATTGCTTCCAAAAAAGAGAGAACCTCCCGGCTGAGCGTGGCGCCGTTTTCGGCCTTGTGAACCGATTCGGCAAGCATTTCGGCCGTTTCCTTGGCAGCCTGGGCCGAGCGCTGGGCGAGATTGCGGACTTCCTCGGCCACCACGGCGAAGCCCTTGCCCGCCTCACCGGCACGGGCGGCCTCGACCGCGGCGTTCAACGCCAACAGGTTGGTTTGGAACGCGATCTCGTCGATGGTTTTGACGATCTTCCCGGTCTCGTCGGAGGATCTTTTTATGTCCTGAATGGCACCGTTCATGCGGCCCATGGCCTCGGCGCCCTCGTCGGCGCTGGCCTGGGCGGCGGCCGCAAGGGCCTTGGCATCGTTTGCGTTGTCGGCGTTCTGCTTGGTCATTGCGGCCATCTCCTCGACACTCGAGGAGATTTCCTCCAGGCTGGCGGCCTGTTCGCTGGCGCCTTCGGCCAGCGACTGGCTGGCCGCCGAAACCTCCCCGGCCGCAGCCGAGGTCTGCTCGGCGCCGCTGGTCAGATTCTCCGCGATGCGGTTGAGCGCGCCTGCGATATTCCGGGCGATCAGCATCCAGAGAATTACCGCCAACAGCAGCGAGGCGCCCGTGATCGACAGTAAAAGCGTGCGGTTGTGTACCGCCACTTCCGAAATGAGCTGCTCGGCTCGACGGAACTCCTCCTCGTAGGAGCCGACCCCGATCACCCAGTCCCAGGGCGCGAAGTGCATAATCCGCGCGATTTTGACGCGGGCGTCCTTGTCGCCCTGATTTTTCCAGGGATACGTGGCCTCGGCGATTTCCCCGGGTTCGAGGTCAACGGCCTTGCTGATGATCTCCTGGATGAAGAGCCTGCCATCGGCGTCCTTCGCCTCCCAGATGTTTTCCCCGTCGCGTTTGCCGTCCTTGGAAATCACGTAATGGCCCTGGGTGTCCAGCACGTAGACATAGCCGGTGGTGCCGACCGTGGTCGCCATGATCTGCTCGCGCAGGCTCTTGACGCTCTCCTGGGGAACGCCCACGTACAGAGCGCCCACGACCTGCCGGGTTTCGTCCCGCAGGGGAAGGTAGGTGGTCAGATACCAGCCGTTTACGACGTAGGCCCGGCCGGTGTAGGGCGTGCCGCTCAGGAGCGCCGAGACCACCGGGTTGGGCTGGCCGTCGGGATTGACCGCCGGGATGTAGGTCCCGATGGCGCGCTTGCCGTCCAGGGTCTTCACGTTGGTGGCGACCCGCAGCATGTCGCCGGCGGTGTTCATCCGTTGAAAGATGGTGGCCGTCCCCCCCACCAGGCGCTGCACCTCATCGACGATGGGCGAAGGGCGGTCGGATGCCGCATTCTGCCCCAACCACTGGGTGCCCACGATCATTTGGGGCAGAGACAGCCGTGTCGCGGATTTCGTGAACTGGTTGGTCGCCACCCACTCGGCTTGATCATCGTCGAAGCTGATGGCCCCGTGGGCCGCGAGGATCGCCCGGGCGACGGAGGCGTCACTTTGGAGCTTCTGTTCCAACAGCTCCTGCTGGGACAGACACATGCCGTAGATACCCTGGGCGATGTGGTCCAGGTCCGCATAGGCCAGCTTTCTGCTCTCTTGCTGAGCCACGGCGGACACCCGGGCGTTCTGAGCGTGCACCACGACGTAGATCGCCAGCAGCGGCACAGCTGTCATCACGATGCCCAGCCCCAGCAATTTGGCTTTCAAAGACATTTTTTTGATTTGCAACATAATTGACCCCTTCACCGCGATGCCTCGGGTTTGCTTGCCTCCGGCGGCGCCTGCATGCGGCCCAGGCAAGTGCGCAAAATTCTCCGGGAATGATTCCTCCTGTAATCGACCTTTTCGCTGCGGGGATTTAGAAAGGTCTGGAAAGCCGCAAAACGATTTGACAAAACCGACCCCATCGGATAAGTGCCTATTCATCAGTTTGGTCGCAAATGAATACTATAATTATTTAAAGTAACCAAAAATAACTTATTTTAACTTCGTGGTGTGATTTTCGGTTGGCGGGCGGCGGTAGGCGATTTCGGCCGGGCCGATGGTGGCCGGCTTCGGCGAGATACATTCGCCGCAGTTCGCATGACAAGCGGAAACTTGAATTTTTTGAAAACGGCACCCCCGCCGGAAACCGCTTCAGGGCGGAAGAGACCTCAGCGGGGGGTGCCATCATCTGTCGAGAGGGGAAATGGCTGAAAAAATTTACAGCATCTGTGGCATGTGCACCTCCCGCTGTCCCATCATGGCGGAGGTCAAAAACGGCGAGATCAAGTTTCTCCAGGGAAATCCGCATTTCCCGTCGATGAAGGGTGCCATCTGCCCCCGCGGGGCGGCCGGTGTCGCCTTGATTCAAGACCGCGAACGCCCCCAGCGCCCCATGATCCGCGCCGGTGAGCGCGGGGAGGGTAAGTGGCGCCCGGTTGAATGGGATGAGGCCCTGGATTATGTGGCCGATAAGCTCAAAGCCGCCATGGCCCAATACGGGCCGCGCACCGTTTGCCTGACCGATCGCGGCGGGCCGTTTCGCGACATGCACCGCGCCTTTCTGCGCGGCCTGGGAAGCCCCAATTACTGCAACCACGACGCCTCCTGCGCCCGCAACGTTCAACACGCGGCCCTCTCCGTCATGGGTTCAGGCCGTAAGAGTGTTTCCTACGATCTGAAGAACAGCCGCCATGTGGTGCTGCAGCTGCGCAATATTTTCGAGTCGATCAACGTTCAGGAGGTCAACGATCTGCTGGATGCCATGGAAAAGGGCTGCAAACTGACCGTGATCGACATTCGGGCCAACATTCCGGCCACCAAAGCCCACAACTTCTTCATGGTGCGACCCCGTAGCGACTACGCCTTCAACCTGGCCGTGATCCACGAGCTGCTGGCCAGCAAGCGTTACAACGCTGAGTTTGCCCGGATGCACATCCAGGACCTGGACGCATTGGCGGCTTTTGTTGAACCATACACCCCGGAGTGGGCGGAAACCGAAACCGGTGTGCCCGCCGGATCCCTCCGGCGCTTTGTGGGCGAATTGGTCGCGGCCAGCCCGGCCGTTCTCTGGCACCCGGGGTGGATGACGGCGCGTTACCGCAACTCCTTCTATGTGTGCCGCTCGATTTACATCATCAATGCCCTCCTGGGGTCCATCGGGGCCAAGGGGGGGCTGCCGCAGGTGAGCACACCCGGCGACGTGGGTCGCAAAGGCCTCAAAAAAATGATGGACCTCTACCCCAAACCCGAGGAGAAGCGCGCCGACGGCATCGGCTGGCGCTACTCCCATTTCGACGGCGGCCCCGGCCTGACCCACCTGCTCTACAAGGCCATCGAGACCGCCGATCCCTACCCGGTCAAGGCCTACCTCTGCTTCCGGCACGACCCCCTGATGGCCTTCCCGGACCCCGATCACCTGAGGCGGGTTTTCGCCAAGCTGGACCTGCTGGTCTCGATCACCTTCACCTGGTCGGATACCGCCTGGTTTGCCGACGTCGTCCTGCCCCTTTCCCCCTACCTGGAGCGCGAGAGCATCCTGGCGAGTAAAAACGGTCTGAAGCCGTTCTTTTTCAGACGGCAGCGGGTGGTGGCGCCCCGCTTTGACACCCGCGCGGAATGGGAGATCTGGTCGGGGCTGGCCCGTCGGCTGGGCCTGGACGCATTGGCTTTCGACAGCATCGAGGATATCTGGAATTTTCAACTGGACGATACCGGGGTGACCATCGCGGATTTTGACGCGACCGGCAAGGTCGCCCTCACCGACCAGCCCCAATATCGGGACATGGCCGCGCTGAAATTCAAGACCCCTTCGGGCAAAATCGAGATCATATCCGAAAAATTGACCGCCGCCGGCCTGCCCTCGCTGCTGCCCTACGAACCCTGCGAGCGGCCGCCCGAGGGCAGCTTTCGTCTGACTTTCGGCCGCTGCGCGCTGCACACCCAGGGGCACACGGTCAACAATCCGATGCTCTTTGAGCAGATGCCGGAAAACGTGCTCTGGATCAACCGCAAGGAAGCCGAAAAACTCGCCATCACCGACGGCGCTCTGGTCACCGTCACCCGCAACGGCTACAGCGAGACCATTCGCGCCAAGGTCACGGACCATATCCACCCCGAGGCGGTTTTTGTCGTTCACGGATTTGGCCACAAACTGCCGGTGGAGAGCCGGGCGTTCAACCGCGGCCTGGCCGACAACAAGTTCATGATCGGGGGTCTGGACATCTGGGACCCGGCCGGCGGCGCGGTGGCCTGCCAGGAGCACTTCGTAACGGTCCGGGCCGGGGCCTGAATCCCTTTCCGCTTTAAAATCGATCCGAATTCAGAACCCCAAGGAGGGTGAAAATGTCACGCAATTGCCAATCATGCACGACTGGCTCAGTGCTTGGCTTGCTGGCCCTGGTTTTGTCGCTGGGGGGCACGGCGCCAGCCCTGGCCAAGCAGGAAGTGATCGTCTTTCATGCCGGCAGCCTGACCGTGCCCTTTGCCGAGGTGGAAAAGCGCTTCGAGGCCATGCACCCGGAAATTGACGTGCTGCGCGAGGCTGGCGGCAGCACCAAGATGGCACGCATGATCAGCGAACTGGGCAAGCCGGCTGATGTCATGGCCTCGGCCGACTACAAGGTGATCGACAAGGGCCTGATTCCGGAGCATGCCGGCTGGAACATCCTGTTTGCCCGCAACCAGCTCGTGCTCTGCTACACGGACCAGAGCAAGTTTGCTGCGGAAGTCAACGCCGACAACTGGTACGAGATCCTGGCGCGACCCGGCGTGGTTTGGGGCCACAGCGATCCCAACCTCGATCCCTGCGGTTACCGGAGCCTGATGGTGATTCAGCTGGCCGAAAAATTCCACAACCAGCCGGGGCTCTACGATCGTCTCATCGCCAACCGGCCGGAGACCAACGTGAGGCCCAAGTCCATTGAACTGGTCGCGCTGCTAAAGACCGGGAACATGGACTATGCCTGGGAGTACCAGTCGGTGGCCCTGCAGCAGGGCCTCAAATACGTTACCCTCGACGACCACATCAACCTGGGCAACTACAGGTTCGACCCGTTTTACGCCCAGGCCCAGGTCAAAGTGGCCGGCAGCGCCCCGGGCACCTGGGTCACCCAAACCGGTCAGTCGAGCACCTACGGCGTCACCCTGCTGAAAAACGCGCCAAACCCCGATGGCGCAATCCTCTTTCTGGAATATCTTCTCGATCCGGCCGGCGGGTTGAAGGTTCTGGAGGAGATGGGGCAACCCACCATCGCGCCGAGCCAGGTTCTTTCCGATGCAGTGCACGGGGCGCTGCCGGGCAAGCTGCCCACTCTGGTGGAAGTCAAAAAATGAGGTGTGGCGCTTAGATTTCTTTCATGCCCTGGACGCCATCTCCTTCCAGGTGACGGTCGGGGAGTTCTTCACCATCCTGGGGCCCACCGGCTCCGGTAAGACCCTGATTCTGGAATCCATTGCGGGGTTGGTGCCGATCCACTCCGGGCGGATTCGAATCGACGGTCGCGATGTGACCGACCTGCCCCCTGAACGCCGCCAGTTCGGCATCGTCTACCAGGACCAGTCCCTTTTCCCTACCAGGTAGACGGTAACCGGGTGATTCAGCGGTCGTCGGAGCAGGTCAGATGATCGGAGAGGATGTCCCGATACCCTTCGTCCGCATGGCGCAGGATGCTGGCATGGAGGTTCTCGAAGCGGGTCATGAGCCCCTCGGCGTATCGGGTCAGCCGGGAGCCGTTTCCCTCCCGGACGACCAAGGGCTTTCCGATGCTTTCCTCGGAGGTACGGATGCGCATCCAGATCGCGCGGTAGCTCATCTTGAGCTCCTTGGCGGCGGCGTGAAAGGAACCGGTTTGGCGGATGGTTTCAAGGATGCGGTAGCGCCCCAGGCCGAAGGCCACCTTACCATCGGCGCCCTCGATCCATATCTTGGAGCGGATCGCAAAGGGTGGGGGCGTTCGGGTCATGGCGATCCAGATCGGTGTTAATAATTTTTCTACTTACCACTTTCTGGCAGTGTTGCACAATCCCGAAAAAGAGATCCCCGGCGGGTGGTCGTTGAGAAAGGACCCGCGGTTCCTGCCGGGGGCCGGCCGGGCAGCTCGCCGGAACCCGGTGCCGGGAGGTTCAAGCCCAGGAGCTCGACCCGGCCCGAGGCCATGGCGACGACGCTCAGGCGGGCAAGATCCAACCGGATGCGGAACAGGTTGGCGAGGGGAATCCCAAGGCAGTGGCAGATCAGGACCCGGATCACACCGGCATGGGTAACGATGCAGACCGGGCCGGGGTCCTCCGCGGCCAGGCACCCCACCTGGCGCACGACCCGCTGCTGGAGGTCGCGGAAGCTTTCGCCCCCCGGCGGTCTGAAGCCGCCCAGATCCCCGCCGCGGGCCTCCCACAGGTCCGGGTGGCCTTCCCGGATGCGGCGCCTGGGGATGCCGTCCCAGCCGCCAAGGTGGATTTCGCGGAGCCCCGACGAGAACCTGATCTGCGCCTGACCGCCGCCGAAAACCAGAGCGGCGGTTTCGGCGCAGCGCTTGAGATCGCTCGACCAGACGGCCGAGAACCCGGTCTCACCGATGGGGTCCCGCCAGGCCAGCGCCTGCCGCCTGCCCTCCACACTGAGGGGCGGGTCCGTCTGCCCGATGAAGGTGTCGGGTTCCGGCCAATCGATTGCGCTGTGGCGAAGGAGGTAGAGGACTGTCATTTGACCAACAGGGTTGCATGCCGTGGACTCGTCTGAGCCTTCCAGGCGGCCGAAAAGGGCGGGCCTGTGGCCGATTCGCAGCCTGGGATCCGGATCAGAA
>JBAPYE010000313.1:0-9539 GCA_049284575.1 Desulfobacterales bacterium | reverse complement strand
GCTCGACACGGTCTGGTTGATCATCGTCGCGCTGGGCTTCGGCGGCGTGGTCGAGAAGGCCGGTGCGGTGGAGCGCCTGGCGGCCCCGGTTCTCGCCGTGGCCAAATCCACCGGGGCCCTGGTGACGGCCCTGATCGGATCGACCGTGGCGACAAACGTCGTGACGGCCGACCAGTACATCGCCATCGTGCTTCCCGGCCGGATGTTCAAGGGCGCCTTCGAACAGCGCGGGCTTGCGCCGGTTGTCCTGTCCCGCGCACTGGGGGATTCGGCCACCGTCACCTCGGCCCTGATCCCCTGGAACAGCTGCGGCGCATTCATGGCGGCCGCGCTGGGCGTGGCTACGTTGAGCTATGCGCCCTTCACCTTTTTCAACATCCTGAACCCGCTGATTTCGATCCTGTTCGGGTTCGCCGGAATCCGCATGCTGAAACAACAGCCCGGGACTTCGGTTTCCGGGAGACCCGGACTTCAACCTTAATTTAAGAGGAGATGGGCATGAACAAGCGAATTTTGAGATTGGCGCTGGCCGCGCTGCTGGTGTTCCTCGTCGGCTGCACCACCACCGGTCCCGGTTCGGGTGACCCCGATTTGCGGCGGCGCAATATCGACGCCGGCGTCGACAGCGCCCTGGCCGAACTCTTTCGGCAGGTGGGGGGCTCCCGGGAGCTGGTCGAACAGGCCCGGGGTGTGCTGGTGTTTCCCGCGGTGCTCAGGGCCGGGTTCATCTTCGGCGCCGCGCGCGGCCAAGGCGCGCTGCGCGTCGGCGGGGTGACCCAGAGCTACCACGCCACGACCAGCGGTTCCTTCGGCTGGCAGGCCGGCGCTCAGTCCAGCGCGGTCTTCCTGCTTTTCATGACCGACCAGGCGCTGACGCGCTTCCAGAACAGCCGGGGCTGGACGGTAGGGGCGGATGCGTCGGTGACCCTGCTCTCGGTGGGCGCCAACGCCCAGGTCACCACGGCGACCGCCCAGCAGCCGGTGGTCGGGTTCGTGCTGGTCAACAGCGGACTGATGGCGGGGATCTCCCTGGACGGTACGCGCATCACCCAGTTGAACCTCTGATAAACCGCGGAGCCACCCCTACACCAGTGCGGCATTCGCAGGAAATAGATTATGAGCGTTTCGAAAATCGCTTTGTGGCTGACGGCGGCCGGCATTCTGGCGGGCTGCGCCACGCCGGTCGAGACCATACCCAAAATCGAGGAGCGCCTGGTGATCCGGGGCCGGCTGTCCTATCCGGAGCGGATCGCGCTGCCGCCGGCGAGCGCGGCCGTGGTGGAGCTGCGTGCGGCCGATGTCCTGCCCGCGGTCCTGGTGGCCGAGCAGCGCCGGCAGCTGGATGGGCGCCAGGTGCCGATCCCGTTCGAGTTGAGCGTTGACACCGCCTTGCTCCAAAGCGGCGGCCGCTATCTTTTGCGGGGTGCGGTCGTTTCGACTCCTGGTCCGCTGCGCGTCACCCAGAGCGTGGAGATCGTCGTCAAGTCGGGGGTGGTGGAACTGGGGGAGCTGCGGCTGCGGCCGGTTGAGCGGACCGTTTTCGGCACGCCCTACCGCTGCGGGGATGTCGCGGTGGTCGTCGGCGCGCTGGGGACGAATGAAGTGTTGGTCGTCGGCGGCCGCAGCTTCGAGCTGAAACCGGTGGTGTCGGCTTCCGGCGCCCGCTACCAGGCCCTGGACGGTGGTGACACCAGTTTTTGGAGCAAGGGCGACCGTGCCGCCGTGGTGGCGCACGGGGTGGCGCTGCCGGAGTGCCGGGCGGTCACCGCACCGGAGCTTCCCTTTACCGCCCGCGGCCAGGAGCCCGGCTGGCTGATCACCATCGCGGCCGAGGCGATTTCGCTCAACGCCGACTACGGGGCCTTGCAGCTTCGCATGCCTCGGCCGGAGCCGGAGGTTACCGCCTTGGGCATCGTCTACCGGACCGCCGCCGACGGCCGCAGCCTTTCGGTCGCCATCCAGCCCGGTATCTGCGCCGATATCGCCACCGGCATGCCCCACCCCTACCGGGTGCGCTACGATCTGGACGGGGAAACGCATTCCGGATGCGGCGGCGAGCCGAAGTCACTGTTGACCGGCGGGGAATGGGTCGTAGCGGAGATCGGCGGCCGGCCGGTGATCGCTGACACCGAGGTGACGATCCTCTTCATGGAGGAGGACCGCGTGGCCGGCGGTGCCTCCTGCAACCGGTTTTTCGGTAGCTACAAACTGAGCGGTGAGGGCCTCACCTTCGGCCAGATGGGGGGCACGATGATGGCCTGCCCAGGGCCGCTGGCCGACCAGGAGACGCGCTTCCTGAAATTGTTGCAGGAGACCTACCGCTTCGAGATCGACCCCGAAGGCCGCCTGGTGCTGCACACCCCTCACCAGCAGCGTATCGTAGCCCGGCGGAAAAATTGACAGTTCCGCAGGAACTGTCTGAATATTGACATTTTACTGATTCATCACCCTTATAACGGCGCCCATCTAAAAGAGTATTGACAAAACCGATCCCTTGCTGTGCAACAATTCTTATTGACCCCGAAATGGAATCGAGCCCATGAGCCCAAGCAAGCCGCGCAAGTTTACCGCCTCCACCCCGGAGCGCAAGACCATCGATCTCGCCCTCCAGGGGGGCGGCGCCCACGGGGCCCTGACCTGGGGGGTCCTGGATCGCCTGCTAACCGACCCGCGCATCCACATCGCCAGCATCAGCGGCACCAGCGCCGGGGCCATGAATGCGGCGGTGATGGCCGACGGGCTGCACCGGGCAGGCCGCGAAGGCGCCCGGGAGGGCCTCGCCGCCTTCTGGAAGGCGGTCAGCGACGCGGCCCGCACCTCGCCCATCCAACGCACCCTCTGGGACCAGCTGACCAACCGCTTCAGCCTGGATCACTCCCCGGGCTATCTCTTCTTCGAGCAGCTCACCCGGCAGTTTTCGCCCTACGAGCTGAACCCGCTCAACATCAACCCGCTGCGCGACCTGGTGGCCGCCAAGATCGATTTCGAGCGCGTCAACCGTTGCACCGCACTCAAGGTGTTTGTCACCGCCACCAACGTGCGCACCGGCCGGGGCCGCGTCTTCACGCAGCCCGAACTGTCCGTGGACACCATCATGGCCTCGGCCTGCCTGCCGTTCATGTTCCAAGCGGTCGAGATCGACGGCGAGGCCTACTGGGACGGCGGCTTCATCGGCAACCCGGCGCTGCACCCCCTGGTGGAGGACAGAGCCACGCGCGACCTGGTGGTCGTCCAGATCAACCCGCTGGTGCGGGAAAAGCTGCCGCGCAGCGGCCGCGAGATCATCAACCGGCTAAACGAGATCACCTTCAACTCCAGCCTGATCAAGGAGCTGCGCGCTATCGAGCTGCTCCACCAATTGATCGCGGCCGAGAAACTGGAGTCCGAGCGCTACCGCGACTGCTTCGTCCACCTGATTCACTGCCACGAAGAACTCAAGGGCCTGGATTCATCCAGCAAGATGAACGCCGAGTGGGCCTTCCTGACATACCTCAAGGAGCGCGGCCAGGCCTGGGCCGACCGCTTCCTCGCGCAGCATTTCGACGACCTGGGCAGGCGCTCGACCTTCGACCTCAAGTCCCTTTTCAGCGACAGCTTCAAACCCCTTGACCTGGATGCGCCCGCGGCATCCGGCGGGGCAGCAAAATAGAAATCCTGGTGGCCCCGATGGCCTTGGGTCTGCTGATTTACCTCATTTAGATAGGCATCAACCGCCTGATCCTGTTTGGCGGGACCGGCCGCCTCGATCGTTTTCAACTGTTTCCCAATTCAACTGTCCGACAGGTCAGCTGCCGTGAGAGGTTTTGCGATGCTTAAGACCAGATACCCTGAGCACAGGACTTTCCAGCAATTTACCCGGATCGGTTTCGGCCTTGTGCTGTTCTTGGTTGCGGCTTGCGGTTCCCCGGATCAAGCCGGGGCCCCGCCGGCCGCCCCCCCGCCGGCCGTCGTGGTGGCAGCACTATCTGCGGAAACCGTCCCAATTTACGGCGAGTATGTGGCCCGCAGCGAGGCCCGCGAAACCGTGGAGATACGCTCCCGGGTGGCGGGCTTCCTGGAGAAGGTGCTCTTCGAGGAGGGCAGCCGGATCAAGGCCGGACAGCCCCTGTTTGTGATCGACCAGCGGCCCTACCAGGTGGCATTGCAGGCCGCCCGGGGCGGTCTCGCCCAGGCCCAGGCCGCCCTGAACAAGGCCCAGATGGATGTGACGCGCCTGCAGCCGCTGGTGGCCGAAGACGCCGCCCCGCAGATGGACCTGGACAACGCCGAATCGGCGGTCGAGTTCGGCCAGGCGTCCATCGAAAAGGCCAAGGCGGCCATCGCCGACGCCGAGCTGAACCTGAAATTCACCGAAATCCGCTCCCCCATCGGCGGGGTTATCGGCAAGCAGGCAGTGACGGTGGGCAACCTGGTGGCCCCGGACCAGACCCTGCTGACGACCCTCTCCTCCCGGGACCCCATGCGGGTCGTCTTCAGCCTCAGCGAAGTCGACTATCTGCGCGTGGCCCAGCAACCCCCGGAAGGCAACCCCTTTGTCCCGGCCGAGAACGCCGCGCCCTTTGAACTGATCCTGGCGGACAATTCCGTCTATCCCCACCGGGGCAGCCTGAGCTTCGTGGACCGCGCATTGAGCCCGACCACCGGCACCCTGAACGTGTACGTCAACTTCCCCAACCCCGAAGGGCTGCTGCGGCCCGGGCTGTTCGGCCGCGTCCGGGTGGTGCTGGAGGAAAGACCCGACGCCCTGCTGCTGCCCCAGCGGGCCGTGCAGGTCATGCAGGGCGTGCAAATGGTGCTGGTGGTGGGCGAAAACGATGAGGTGTCCCTGCGCACCGTCACCCTGGGGCGGCGCTACCGGGATTTCTTTATTGTCAGCGAGGGGCTTGAACCCGGCGAGCGGGTGGTGGTGGAAGGCCTTCAGCGGGCCGTGCCGGGCCGCAAGGTGACCCCCAGCCAGGAATCCATCAGCCCGAAAAAGATCGAGGGATAGGACCATGGTCAAATTCTTCATCCACCACCCCATCTTCGCCATGGTGATATCCCTGGTGATCACCATCGCCGGGGTGCTGGCGATATTCGCCCTGCCGGTGGCGCAGTTCCCCCCCATCAGCCCGCCCACGGTCACGGTCGAGACCTTCTTTTTCGGGGCCAGCGCCCGGGTGGTGGAGGAAAACGTCGCCATCCCCATCGAGCAGGAGGTCAACGGCGCCGAGAACATGCTCTACATGTCCTCCAGCAGCACCAGCGACGGCCGCTACTCCCTGACCTGCACCTTCGCCGTGGGCACCGACATCGACATCGCCCAGGTCGACGTGCAGAACCGGGTCAGCCGGGCCGAACGCGACCTGCCGCCGGAGGTCATCAACTTCGGCATCACGGTCCAGAAAGCCTCGCCGGACATGCTGGTGGTCCTGTCTCTGTATTCGCCGGGCGGGACCTACGACAATCTGTTTCTCAGCAACTACGCCTCCATGAACCTCTACGACCACATTTCCCGCATTTACGGGGTGGGCAACATCGCCATCGTGGGGGAGCGGCAGTATGCCATGCGCCTCTGGGTCCGGCCCGACCGGCTGGCCGGTCTGGGGCTTACGGCCACCGATGTCGTCCAGGCGGTGCGGGACCAGAACGTCCAGGCGCCCGCCGGTCAGGTGGGCCAGCCGCCGGCCCAGGCCGGGGTGGTCTTCCAGGAAACCGTGGACGTCCGGGGACGCCTGACGGAAGAGGCGGAATTCGACAACATCATCATCCGCACCCAGCCGGACGGCTCCATCCTGCGCATCCGGGACGTGGCCCAAAGCGAGCTGGGCGCCCGGATGTACACATCGTTTTCGCGCCGCGCCGGCAAGCCGGCCACCACCCTGGTGGTCTACCAGCTCCCCGGGGCCAACGCCCTGGACGTGGCCGACAAGATCCGGGACTTCATGGAGGAAGCCAAGCACAGTTTTCCGCCGGACCTGGAATACGAGGTTTCCTACGACAACACACTCTTCGTGCGGGCCGCCCTCACCGAGGTGGTCTTCACTCTGTTCAAGGCGCTGGGCCTGGTCATCCTGGTGGTCTTCATTTTCCTGGGAAACTTCCGGGCCACCTTGATTCCCTGCCTGGTGGTGCCCGTGCCGATGGTGGGCACGTTCGCCATCTTCGCGGCCCTGGGGTTTTCCATCAACACCCTTTCCCTGTTCGGGCTGGTCCTGGCCATCGGCTCGGTGATGGACGACGCGATCGTGGTGGTGGAGGCCGTGAAAGCCCACATGGCCGAGGGCTTGAGTCCGCTTGAGGCCACCGAGAAGGCCATGGGCGAGGTCACCCGGCCCATCATCGGGGTGGCCTGCGCCCTGCTCGCGGTCTACGTGCCGATCGTTTTCCTGGGGGGCATCGTCGGCCAGCTCTACCGCCAGTTCGCCTTCACCCTGTGTTTTGCCGCCCTGCTGTCGATCCTGGTGGCGTTGACCCTCACCCCGGCATTGTGCGTCAAGATCCTGCGCCCCAAGAAGAAGGACCAGCGAGGACCGTTGGCCGCCTTCAACCGTGGGTTCAACCGCTTTTTCGACGGCCTCACGGCCGGCTATCTCACAGGCATCAAATTCTTCATGGGCCGCCTGGTGGTGCCCCTGGTCCTTCTGGCGGCGGTATATGTGGGCGCCGGCGGCCTCTTGCGGACCCTGCCCGGCGGGTTGGTGCCGGAAGACGACCAGGGGGTCGTTTTCGCCACCTTCAACCTGCCGCCGGGGGCCTCCCTTGAGCGCACCGACACGGTGTTGACCCGCGCGGAGCGATTCGCCGCAGAGGTCCCGGGCATCCAGACGATTCTCGGCTGGGGCGGCTTCAACCTCATGACCAGCTCCTTCAGCTCGGATGCCTGCACCCTGGTGATGACCCTGGACCCCTGGGACCTCCGGACCTCCAGGGAAACCCAGGTGACCGCCATCATGCAGCGCCTGCGCCGGGAGTTCGCCGGCTACCCCGAGGCCCGCGCTTTTGTCTTCTCCTTGCCCTCGATCCCCGGCATGGGCAATGTCAGCGGCTTCCAGTACCAGCTGCAGGACCGCGCCAACCACACCCCGGAAGAACTCTTCGGCGAGGCCCAGAACCTGGTCGCCGCCACCGCCCGGGAACCGGCGATCGCGGCCCTCTTCAACACCTTCGAGGTCAACGTGCCCCAGGTCAAGCTGGACATCGACCGCGAAAAGGTCCAGACCCTGGGAATCCCGCTGCGAAGCGTCTTCGACGGCTTGCAGCTCTACCTGGGCAGCTTCATGATCAACGATTTCAACAAATTCGGCCGGGTCTACAGCGTCATGATCCAGGCCAAACCGGAATTCCGCCAAAGCCCGGACGATATCGGCGACATCCATGTGCGCAACGCCACCGGCGAGATGGTGCCGCTGAGCACCCTGGTCACGGTGAAGCCCCAAAGCGGCCCGATCCACATCAACCGCTACAACATGTTCCGATCGGCTGAACTCTCGGGGCAGAGCGCGCCCGGCTTCAGCTCCGGGCAGTCGATCGCCGCCATGGATCGCCTGTCCGAGGACCTGCCCCGCGGCTTCGGCTACGAATGGACCGGGCTGGCCTTCCAGGAGAAGCTCGCCGGCGGCCAGGCGGCCTACATCTTCGCCTTCTCGGTGCTCTTCGTTTTCCTGGTGCTGGCGGCTTTATACGAGAGCTGGACCATCCCCCTGGGGGTCCTGCTGGGGCTGCCGATCGTGGTCTTCGGGGCCCTTTTGGGAATATGGTTTCGCGGGTTGGCCAACGACGTTTACGTACAGGTGGGCATTGTGATGCTCATCGGCCTCAACGCCAAGCTCTCCATCATGATCGTGGAATTCGCCAAAAACAAGCGCGAAGTGGAAGGCTATTCGATCTTCGATGCTGCGGTGGAGGGCGCCCGGCTGCGCTTTCGGGCCGTTTTGATGACCGCCCTGGCGGAAGTCTTCGGGTTGATGCCCCTGCTGCTGTCCTCGGGCGCCGGCGCCGCGGCCCGCTGGTCGGTGGGCACGGCCGTCGTTGCCGGCATGGCCACCGCCACGCTGCTGAGCCTGTTCTTCATCCCGACGCTCTATTTCGCCGTCCAGTCAGCGGTTGAAAAAATGAAGGGACCGCATGCCGTGCCAACCCAGGTCCACAAGGAAGGGGGGCGCCCATGAAACGATCGGCTTTGCTCCTGATCGGTGCTGCGCTCTTGAGCGGCTGCCTGGCCCCCGAATACATCCGCACCCCCGGGGAGGTCCCCGAAGACTACCGCTTCCAGGCCCTCAAAGGTCAGCCCCAGCCCGAGCTGGCCACCCTGGCCGACCTGGACTGGTGGGAGATCTTCGACGACCCGGCCCTCCAGAGCCTGATCGGCATCGCCCTGGCCCAGGGCTACGACGCGCGCCTGGCCTTCGCCAGGGTGGCCGAAGCACGGGCCGCGGTGGGGGTCAGCCGCTCCTTCCTGCTGCCCCAGGTGGGCGGCACCGCCTTTTATCAGCGCCAACGGTTGAGCCGGACGCGGGTCGACCCGCCGATTCCCTCGAACGCCAATACCACTGAAAACTTTGCCCAGTTCAGCCTCGACCTCTTCTGGGAGATCGACCTGTTCGGGCGTCTGTCGAATCTCACCAAGGCCTCCCAGGAGCTTTTCTTCGCCTCTGAATGGGGTCAACGGGCGGTGTGGGCCGCCGTGGTGGCCGACGTGGCCCAGGCCTACTTCGAACTGCGCGCCCTGGACCGCCAGCTGGAGATCTCGCGCGCCACCCTGGCGTCCTTCCAGAATTCCCGCCGCCTGGTGGTCCTGCGCCACCAGCGCGGGGTGGTCTCCGGGGAGGACGTGGCCCAGGCCGACGCCCTGGTGCACATCGCCGGCAGCCGGATCCCGGACCTGGAGCGTCAGGTCGCCCAAAAGGAGAACCAGCTCAGCATCCTGCTGGGGATCACCCCCCAGGCCATCCAGCGGGGCAGGTCCCTGACGGAGTTGATCACGCGCCCCACGGTTCCCGCCGGCCTGCCCTCCGAGCTGCTGGAGCGGCGGCCGGACATCCGGCAGTCCGAGGCCATCCTGAAAGCCGCCAATTACCGCATCGGGGCGGCGCGGGCCAATTTTTTCCCCCGAATTTCGCTCACCGGCCTGGGGGGCACCCAGAGTGTGGACCTGTCGCGCCTGTTCACCGGCGCCTCCAGCACCTGGAGTATCGGCTCGAACCTGACGCTGCCGATCTTCACCGGCGGCTTCAACACCTACACCCTGCGGACCACCGAAGCCCAGCAGGAACAGGCCCTGATCCTCTACCAGTTCACCGTGCGCCAGGCCTTCCGCGAGGTGTCCGACGGGCTGGTGGCCCACACCCGGCTGGCGGAATTCCGCCAGGAGCAGGAAGCCCTGGTGGAAAGCTTTCGGCGCTACTCCGAGCTGGCCGGCAAGCGCTTCAAGGGCGGGCTGGAGTCCTTCCTGACGGTGCTGGATTCCGAGCGCGAACTCTTCACCGCCAAATTGGACCTGGCCACGGTGCAGCGCGACCAGCTCCTGACCCTGGTGCAGCTCTACAAGGCCTTGGGGG
>JBAPYE010000312.1:0-5641 GCA_049284575.1 Desulfobacterales bacterium | reverse complement strand
GCGCCAAGGGCGCAGTTCACGGGCCGCCGGCCTGACACCGCCCCACCCCAGACAGACAGGAAGGAAGCCATGCCCCCCAAAAAGTCCGAACGAACCAAATCCCGTATGGGTCTTCTCCTGCTTTTGGCGCTGATAATCGTCGCCGGAGGCCTGGGGGTCAAAAAGTGGATGAAGGGCCCGAGCGTCCCGCCCTCGGAAGAGGTTGCGGAGAGCAGCGGCCCGGTGCCCGTCGAGGCCCCCAAAGTTCTCGACTACGGACAGATGGAAAACGACGAGGAGCTCAAGGCGTTGATGGACCAGCGCAAGGCCACGTTGGGCCTCGACAAGGGGATCGACATGATCGTGCAGTCCGATGAGTCCGTCAAGATCGGCGACACGACCGTGTCCATGCAGGAAATCCGCGACAAGATCCGGCTGAAACGCGGCGCCATTGTCGAAAAAGACATCGCCGCCCGGGGTGGCGACCACCCGGAGCCTCAAATCGAATCTTTCGGGGTGCACGTGGTCCAGCCCCAGGAGAACATCTGGAACATTCATTTCCAGTTTTTAAAGGATTACTTCGCGCACCGCGGCGCGACCCTCTCGCCCATGGCCGATGAGCCCAATCAGCGCGGCCGCAGCAGCGGCGTCGGCAAAATTCTGAAGTTCTCAGAGAGCATCGTGTACATCTATAATGTCAAGGAGCGCAAGCTGGACGTGGATATCAACCTGCTCGCGCCTTTCAGCAAGATCGTGGTCTACAACATGACAGACGTGTTCGCTCTGTTGGATCAAATCGATTATTCAAACGTCAACCGGATTCAATTCGACGGGGAAACCATCTGGCTGCCCAACGCCGATTCCTGAGGGCGCCGAATCGACGGGGCACCCACTTCCCGGGGCCGGCATTCACAGACCGGCGATGGCAAACCGATCCCCGAAACCCTTGTTTGATGGAGCGGATAAAAGTTTGACCCCAGCGCCCGCGCCCCAACCCGCCTGCCGACGATAGACCCAGCAACGGCCCGTTTGGCCTGCGCCTGTCCCCGCCTGCCGCCACAAGTGCGGTTTTGACGTCCTGCTCTTGACAGCATCGACCAACATACGGTAAAGGCGCCTGTAATTCCCCTTTGCCAGAAATCGACCGATAAAATGTTTTTACTTCACACAAGGAGGGACCAGTCTTGACGAGTATCGCATATGCCATGGGCCAGGGAGGTGCAACGGCCGGCCAGGGTGCCGGTGGTTTTTCAGCGTTTGTTCCGCTGATCTTGATGTTTGTGATTTTTTACTTTCTCTTGATCCGCCCCCAGCAGAAAAAGCAGAAGCAACACCGCACGATGATCGAAAACCTCAAAAAAGGCGACCGCATCATCACCAGCGGCGGCGTGCACGGCCGAATCACCAACGTCGATGAAAACGTCCTGACGGTTGAAATCGCCGATCAGGTCAAAGTCAAACTCAATCGGGGCAACGTCGCCACGACCCTTCAGACCGCCCCGCCGGCGGCTGAAAAACCGGGAAAAGCCGAGACCGGCAAATAACCCCGCCCACCTGCTTGGCACCCGCAAACCCCAGAAATGAAGCGACGGGCGATGGTCCGCAAGGCATTTCTGGGGTTTTGCTGTGAGTGCCGTTACCCGTGGTAAAGATTCGTTTCCCAGTTTCCGACTTGCGCCAAGACGCACCGTAAGAAAGGAAGAGCGCTTTGAAAATGCTTTCATGGAAAACGGCACTGGTTGTGGCCGTCGTCGTCGCTGCCGTGATCTTCGTTCTGCCCACCGTCCACATGCGCCTCAACGACGAGCCCCAGCCGACCCTCTGGCCCAAAAAGAAAATCAACCTCGGGCTGGATCTCCAGGGCGGCATGCACCTCGTTTTGGAGGTGGAAACCGAAAAGGCCGTTGAGAGCACCATCGAACGACTGGCCCAGGAGCTGCGCAGCCAGCTGCGCGCCGACCGAATCGCTTACGCGGCCCTCAACCAGGTGGACGGCTCCCGGATTGCGGTCCAGGTCCAGGGCCGAGACAACATCGACAAATTTGAAGCCCTGCTGGACAAGGAATTCCGCGACCTGCGGATCGCTTCCCGCAAGGAGGCCGAGGATACCCTGGACATCGTTTTGGATCTCCCCGAGACCGAAACCGCCCGCATTCGCAAGATGGCCACCGAGCAGGCCCTTGAAACCATCCGCAACCGGATCGACCAGTTCGGCGTCAGCGAGCCGGACATCCGCATTCAGGGGGAAAAACGCATTCTCATCCAGCTTCCGGGGGTCCGGGACACCCAGCGGGCCAAAGACCTGATCGGCCGCACCGCGCTGCTGGAATTCAAGCTGGTGGACGACACCCACAGCGTGGAGGAGGCCGTCCAGGGGCGCACTTTCCCGGGCAGTGAACTGCTTTACCAAATCACCGAGAACCGCGAAACCCGCCGCACCACCAAGGTCCCCTTTCTGGTCCAGAAGCGCGCGGCCCTCACCGGCGCCTACCTGACGGACGCCAAGGTCCAGATCGACTCCCAGTACAACGAACCCTACGTGTCCATCACCTTCGACAAAAAGGGGGCGCGCCTGTTCGAGCGGGTAACCGCGGAAAACGTCAACAAGCGGCTGGCCATCGTGCTGGACAACAATATCTACTCGGCGCCGGTCATCCAGGAAAAGATCGCCGGCGGTGAGGCCCGCATCACCGGCGCCTTCACGGCCGAAGAAGCCCGCGACCTGGCCATCGTGCTGCGCGCCGGTGCGCTGCCGGCGCCGGTCACCGTCATCGAGGAGCGCACGGTGGGCCCCTCGCTGGGGACCGATTCCATCCGCAAGGGCCTGATATCGATGATCGTGGGCCTGATCCTGGTGACCATCTTCATGGTGGTCTACTATAAACTATCGGGCATCGTGGCCGATTTCGCGCTGCTGCTCAATATTCTGTTGATTGCCGGGGGGCTGGCCGCCTTCCAGGCCACCCTGACCCTGCCGGGCATTGCCGGCATCATCCTCACCATCGGCATGGCGGTTGATGCCAACGTTTTAATATTTGAACGCATCCGCGAGGAAATAACCCTCGGCAAAACCTACCGCGCGGCGGTCGATGCCGGCTACGAGCGGGCAACGCTGACCATTCTGGACGCCAACGTCACCACCCTGATCGCCGCCCTGGTCCTCTTCCAATTTGGGACCGGCCCGGTCAAGGGATTTGCCGTGACCCTGAGCCTGGGGGTTATTGCCAGCCTGTTTACGGCGTTGATCCTGACCCGGCTGATTTTCGATTATTTTCTGCTGACCCGCAAGATCAAAACCCTGAGCATTTGATCGGGCCGCCGTCAGGACCCACCCGTGAGCGGACCTGATATGGGACTAATCCATTTTCCGGAAGGAAGACTTCATGCAGTTTATCAAACCCGGCGTCCATATCGATTTTATCGGGAAACGTAAAATCGCGTTTGCGCTGTCCATCATCATGATCGCCGTCAGCATCGCCTCGTTGATCATCCACAAGGGGCCGCGCTTCGGCATCGACTTTGCCGGCGGCACCCTCATCCAGGTCAAGTTTCCCGCCCCGGTGGCCGTTGCGGACATCACTGCCGGGCTCTCGACCCTTGGAATAACGGCCTCGACGGTTCAAACCTTCGGTGAGCGGGCCGAAAACGAGTTCCTGATTCGAACCGACCAGTCGGTGATGACCGGTGAGGGTTTCGAGCGCGCTGTCACCGAGGCGCTCAAAACGGCGACGGGATCCAGCGGGGAAATCCGGCGCGTTGAAATGGTCGGGCCCCAGGTGGGACAAGACTTGCGCGAAAAGGCCCTCTTTGCCATGTTCTACGCCCTGTTGTTCATCACCATCTATATCTCGGGGCGCTTTGAAATGAAGTGGCTGCTGAGCGCTGTGGTGGCCGCGGCACTGATCACCGCCGTTTATCTGCTGGGCCTCTTTGATGTCAGCATTCCCATCCTGATCGGCGCGGCCCTGGTCGTGACCCTGATTCTCTTCTGGATTCTGCAGCTCAAGTACGCCATGGGCGCCATCGTCGCGCTGATCCACGACGTCACCATCACCGTCGGCATTTTCTCGCTCTTCAACAAGGAGTTCAACCTGTCCATCATTGCGGCCCTGCTGACCATCATCGGGTATTCCCTCAACGATACGATTATCGTCTTTGACCGCATCCGTGAAAACCTCAGAAAGTTCCACAAAAACACCCTGCACACCATCATCAACCGCAGTGTCAACGAGACCCTCAATCGCACGATCCTGACCTCGCTCACCACCCTGGTGGTCGTGGCGGCCCTCTTTGCGCTGGGCGGCGGGATCATTCACGATTTTGCGTTCGCGCTGCTGGTCGGTATCTGCGTGGGGACCTATTCTTCGATTTACGTGGCCAGCCCGATTCTGGTGGCGTGGCCCGGCCGCAAACGCCGCTGAGCGGTCGGCGCGTGCAATGCCGCCGGGCGTCTTGACGGGGGCCGATTGGGGTCCAAGGGGTATGACATGCTGGGATTGAATTTTCTGCGGGGCTGCTGTGCGATTGCGCTGCTCACCAGCGCCTGCACGGGGGGGCGCCCCCCACCCGAGACCAGCCGGACGCAGCTTGAATCCCACCTGACGGCAGCCGAGCGGCGCCTGATGGCGTTGTCCGGCCAGGTGGCCAAGCTCCAGGCGGAAGTGGACGATTATCAAAAAAGACTGCAGGAAATTGACGCACCGCCTGCCGCTGAGCGATCGCAGGCCCAAAGCGCGGCCGCTGCCGAGCGACCGCGGTCCGCGCCTGCGACGGTTGAAAACCCGCCGAAAATAGCGCCTTCCCCAGCCCCGGAGACGTCCCTGCGGGCGGCCGTGCCCGCCACGGCGGCTGAAACCGCTCCGGCCGGCCCCGAGGCGCTTTACCGGCAAGCCCTGGAGGCCTACCACGCCGGGGCATTCGACCGCGCCACGACGCTTTTTGACGCTTTTGGCAGGCAGCACCCCCGGCACGCACTGGCCGACAATGCGCTCTACTGGACGGGCGAATGCCACTATGCGCGCAAGCGCTACCTGAAGGCCATCGACACCTTTAAAAGTGTCCTGCTGCGCTACCCGAAGGGCGAAAAGGTGCCGGACGCCCAGCTGAAAACCGGGTACAGCTACCTGGCCCTGGGAGACAACCCCACCGGGCGCCGCTACCTCCAGCAAGTGGTTCGGCAATACCCCTTCAGTCCGGCCGGCGCCAAAGCGGAAGAACGTCTTAAGGTGATCCGGTGACAGACGTGACACCCGGGGCGACGCGACCTGAGATGCGAAACCTTCTGCCGTGGTTTACCCTCAAAAGCGTCAAAGGGATCGGCAACCTGCTCTTTAAACGGTTGATAGACCGATTTGAGGCCCCTGCAAACGTCCTGGCCGCCTCCCACGACCAGCTGACCGCCGTGGCGGGCATTGCCCCCCGCCTGGCTGCCGCGATCCAACGGGCACTTCCGTCGGATGCCGCCCGCCGCGAGATTGACGACGCCCACCGGCGCGGCATTGACATCGTGCCCCTGACGGCCCCCGAGTATCCGCCGCTGCTGCGCGAAATTCCGGACCCGCCCCCTTTCTTGTACGTGGCGGGCCGCCTGGACGCGTCGGCTCGGCACATTGCGCTGGTCGGCTCCCGCAGCGCCACCGGCTACGGGCTGGCCACCACGCGA